>NZ_PGVC01000041.1:0-9974 GCF_002860225.1 Bacillus sp. V33-4 | reverse complement strand
CTTAAATAAAAATAAACTTAACGTTGACGTTTTTGCTTGCTTGTTCAGTTTTCAAAGAGCAATTTTTACTCGTTATCGCTCAGAAGCGACCTTCTTAATATAACATAAACTTAAATCGAATGTCAACAATAAATTAATTATTATCAAACAGTTTATTTAAATTTATTCGCCTCATTTTCAAGGCGGAAAATTAATATACCACGGATAAAAAATGTTTGCAATATAATTTTAAGAAATCGCAAATTATTTATTTCTTGTCCTTTGTTTAACCCTTTTTTATCATTATTATTCTTATTTAACTGAGATAGACTGACCTTCTCTTATTTGCTCTGAACAGTTTCCACTAAGTGATAATAGCAAGGAAATGTTATGACACGCATAATACAGCGGTATGATTGCTTTACATTGTTTTTCGCACAGGATAATCTCTTTTGCATAATGAGGACGAGCAGTACATAAACTGATGGTAGTTTAAATGAAAAGGTGTGGAATCATGGCAGAAACCTTTGCACTATATCTTTCATTAGTTATGGCAATATTTCTGATTGCGTTTGCCTATTTCGAAGCAATAAAAATATCGAATGCCGATGGCAAAATATATGGGGGTACATTCATTTTTAGCGTGACATCAGGATTTATTTTTTTCGGTTTTACGCATATTTTTATGTAATTTCATGATTTGGATCCGGATAAAAATCCGGATCCCTTGTTTACCTATGCGAATCATTTACAATAGCGGAGATAGCAGCGTCAACAAACTGGCCCTTTTCGAAAAATCTCTTCTTTAATATACCTTCATATTCAAAACCATTTTTCTCAAGTACCCTTCTCGAAGCAGCATTGGCAGGATCATAGAAGGCCTCAATCCGATTTAACCCCATTTCCTTAAAACCATAGTGAACGATTTGTTGGATTACTTCAGCCATGATTCCTTTATTCCAGAAGTCAGGATGAAGTTCATAGCCGATTTCCGCTTTAAAATGTTCAGGCTCGATCGCATGAAAGCCGCATGTTCCGATTAATTGCTCAGGCTGTTCTTTTAAATCAACCGCCCAGCGGAGTTGCTCGCCTGTACGGTAGCGTTGCTGCAATCTTTGAATCAGATCAACTGCTTGCTGTTCATCCGTAAATGATGCCAGATCATAGTATTCAGTTACTTCATTCTTTGAAAAATAAGAAAACATCGCAGGAGCATCTTCCAGTCTCACTTCTCTTAAATACAGCCGATTCGTTTCCAATATCGGAAACTTTTCAAAAGCAATCTCGATCCCCATCTATACTAATCGCCACTACTATTATTTTTGAGTAAATTCTTTATGTTATCCCAGTGATATGCTGTTTCTTTATATTCTTTGCCGCCAATGTCGATCATCTGTTCAGTTAGCTTTATTGGCTTAAAGCTTTCATAAAAAAGCCTGCTTGGATTATCATTAAGCACCCAGACAACCACTGAACTAAAACCATTGGCCAATAATGCTTCTGCCCCTCTTTTGAAGAGTTTTGTCCCAACTTTATTTCCTTTGTATTCATTAAGAAGATAAATCGCATATAATTCGCTATCAGCATCGAGTTCACCTGTGCGCTCTTTGCCAAATGAAGCAAAGCCAATGATCTTGCCTTTTTCTTCTGCGACAAAAACGGCTGCACCTGGCTGAGGTGAAGATAGGATCTGCCTCCATATTTTCAATCTTTCATCTTCACTTAATTCATCAAGGAATTGTTGACTGACAATACCTTGATACGTCTGTCTCCAGCTTTTCACATGCACTTCGGCAATTCCAGCAGCATCTTTTTCCATTGCTTCTCGGATTATCATCTTTTTCCCCCTAGCTTGGAGCTGATTTTTCTTTTAACTTTTTCATCTTTATTCTTCGTTCATCCATTAAAAACATTGAAATTCCCATAATTACAATCATTCCGCCGACAATTTGTGTCATTATAACCTGTTCCCCAAGTAAATAGTAAGCCAGTACTGCCGCTCCTACTGGCTCGAACAAGATTGCCATTGAAATCGTTGATGTGCTCAGCCATTTCAATGACCAGTTAAATAATGTGTGGCCCAACAGCGTGGGTACGACGGCAAGCAATAAAAAGTAAATCCAATCTCTGCTGGCCGTTGGAATTAATGGTTCATTTCTTACCATTACATAAACAAACAAAGTTAAAGCACTTATACTGTAAACAACAAATGTATAAGTCATCAGCGATAGCCGTTTTCTGACTGTTTGTCCGAATAATAAATAGGCTGTTATGAGCGCACAGGCTGCCAATGCCAGCAAATCTCCGAACAGCGCGATGCCGCTAATTCGCAAATCACCCCAGCTAATAATAATACTTCCCACGATAGCGACAATCCCGCTCATGATTGCTTTTGCTGTCAGCGCTTCTTTAAAAAACAAATATGTCCCGACGAATGCAAATAATGGCTGCAGGGTCACAAGCACAGTGGAGCTGGCGACAGACGTATAGTTTAACGATTCAAACCAGAGGATGAAGTGAAACGCTAAAATCACTCCCGCAATCATAGAGAAAAGCCAGTCCGTTTTCCTAATAAGACGGAGCTCGGACACATACCTTAGAAGAAAAAATGGCAGCATTAGCAGCACTGAAAACAACAGCCGATAAAAAGCAATAACTCCGGCAGGTGCTGACGATACTTTCACAAGAATCGCAGAGGTGGATACGGATATCACCCCGATTGCAAGGGCAAGATATGGGTTTATTCTCGGTTCATTCATGCCTGTACTCCTTGCCAGTTGCTATTTAGAATTTATATACATAATATTACAACGTTTCATCATAAAATTTCTATACTATTACAAATTTTTATGAGAAGGATTAACTTTTTTCAAAATCGGTTAATATACATCAATACAACTTGATTTATGGGAGAGAAAGAATGACACATGCAGAAATAGAAGTTTTAATTAAGTTAGGGATATCAGCAGTGCTTGGCCTTGTGATCGGCCTTGAGCGTGAAATTAAAAGAAAGCCGGTCGGTTTAAAAACGAGTCTTGTTATTTCAATTGTCAGCTGTTTGCTGACGATTGTTTCAATTGAATCAGCCTACATGTTTCCGGGCAGTGACTCAGTTAATATCACGATGGACCCGTTGCGACTCGCTGCCCAAATCGTTTCCGGAATTGGATTTCTTGGTGCGGGGGTTATTTTACGGAGAGGCAATGACAGCATATCAGGCTTAACAACTGCCGCGATGATCTGGGGAGCAGCTGGAATCGGAATTGCCGTCGGTGCCGGATTTTTTTTGGAGGCGATTGCCGGTGTCACGTTGCTGATCATCAGCGTCGAATTCATGCCCTACTTAATGGGGCTAATCGGGCCAAAGCAACTCCGGGAAAAAGAAATTCGCCTGCAATTAAAAGTGCGCGAGAAAAAGAATATTGCTGACATTATCACACATATTAAGAAAGAGAAAATTTCGATCAAAACCATTCGTATTAAGGATCTCGAAGAAGGCGACCAACTCGTCCAGCTAATCATCACGGTGCATTTCAAACGATTGACGACCGATGTATATTATGCAGTCTCGGACATTGACGGCGTCGGCAATGTTGAAATAGAAAACCTTCATTAAAAAGAGGAGCGATTTTTTGCTCCTCTTTTTAAATTTCGCTTGCATATAAGGAAAGTTCAAGCTATAATCTTTTTTGTACCTTAACAAAGCTTCATCCCGGGGAATTAGCTCAGCTGGGAGAGCGCTACGCTGGCAGCGTAGAGGTCAGGGGTTCGAGCCCCCTATTCTCCATCACCGGAAACCCTTAGAGCCTCAATAGTTCTAGGGGTTTTTCTTTTTCTCCAAAAACTACTCGAAAATAGCCATTGATGTAATATTGATGTAAATCTCAAAAAGTGCCGATTAAAATGAAACTTTATTAAAACCCACTCGTATAATAATAAAAGGGCAACATTTAAAAGCGCGCCCTTCAGTGGTATAATTATGAAGTATTATCAGGATATTCCAGCCGTGATCTCTAATCCTGATTACGCCGGACAAAATCCAAAAGAACCAGGCACAGTCGAGTTATATAAGGCGATGAGCGATCATTGTCTGTTGGCCATCAAAATGAGTCCGACTACTGGCCTATTTTTAGGTTCATTTTATACTCTCAACAATGGCCAAAAAAAGGTGGCCGGCCGACTAAGAACAGGAAGAATATACCCGTTTTCATTTTTCAAATAACATGGACCAGAGATGACGGAAGGACACAAAATGACACTTAGGGTTTACAAAAGTAAACTATTTGGGTATCATAAAGGTGTAGAAAGCACGCATGTAATCGGACAAAACTGAATATATTAACTCCGTAAAGGACTTTGAGGTGGGAAAGGTTCCCCACGCGCTACCCGCGCGCAGCAAGTTTTGGGTAGTTACCAGAGATCAGGATTGCCGCCCTGCAAAATCATTTACATTAAGACCATCTTCTTCGGAAGATGGTCTTTTTTGATTTATCTAACATAGCTAATTCAATGAAATTTTATAACCCATAATATAATTATAGTTACAGAAAACCGCACAAAAATGTAGAATATCTTTAATAATTTGAAGATACAGGCCGGCCATTATGAAGAACGCTGAAAAGCAGTCCTCGTTTATGACGGACCGCTTAGAACAAGGGCATATATTATTTAGTGTGTACCTGCGATGCTTGTATATGTCTGCTCATCACATATCACAAACAGTTTAGCATTTTCCGGAATACGATCATTCGGCCTGCGGGCAATATCGAGGCTGCTGCCGTCGGAAATTAATGTTGCCCCCATTTCAAATAGCTCAATGGCAGCGTCCTTGTATGTGTTCCAATGTGGTTTTTTAACAATTTCATACAGATTGTCTCCATCGGCCTTGCTTAACAACTGTTTAAAAAGTTTGCTTGAACCGTGATGGATTGCGGCATGGGCCATCAACCGTGAGACAGACTCGTTTGATAGGATGAATTCATCAACATTTGCATGCTCGAACAGGGAAATATGCTTTTCCTTCTTGATTTCCACAATAGTGTAAATACTTTTTTCATGCTGTTTCGAGATATGCTCCACCCTTGAAGCGATCAATAGCGTTTTCCCATCAGCATATTCAGATAACTCCATTTTATCATCCGTAAAAATAGACACGGATTTTGACTCAAGGATATTGGCCCGCAGCAGCACGTCTTCCTCAGCCGGGTCGCCGCTCACAAAGTGTACTCTTTCATGGTCGATAGGAGATTTGCTTGCATTATCAATAACAACGATGTCAGTTTTGTGTCCACTGCTAATGATTTCTTCCAAGACATTATGCAATTTGTCCTGTGAGGAACCAATTAAGATATAATGGTCTTTCCCTGCATATGTCAATTTGCCTTCCTCCTTTCGCCGCTGGTATAAGCTTAAGCTTTCAAATATCTTCCCGATCATAATCCCCATAGCACCAATTCCAAAGGTGTACAGAAACACCATTGTCAGAATCCGGCCAAAATCACTCTTCGGAAAGTAGTCACCATAGCCAACAGTGACAATTGTTGTCATCGTCCACCAAACCGAATCAATGAAACGCGGGAATGTTTCTGGTTCAATTTTCTGCATAATTAAACTGAACAAGGCAATTACGATAACTGTTCCACCAGCTACTTGCCACAAGCTAACCTTAACAATTTTCGAAATCAACTTTTGTAATATCCACATCTCGTCTCTCCCCTAGTAATGCCTAAAGTTGTACTGTGGTGTCTTTTTTCTTTTTCTCAGGACTTCACCTAATCATTTCATACTAGTACGAGCAACATCTTATAATGCAGCGCGCACTTCTTCAATCATGGTGTTCATCTAATAAACCAAACTTTTGCTATTTTATCCTCTTTTACTTCATAGATGGCAATAGCTTCTGTATTGACGCCGCTTGCCCTTCCGGTAACATACTCATGATCAATGACAATATTGCCTTTTACGGTCCTTGATAAGAGCTCAGCGTTCTGACTTGGATTATCAGCAAAAAGGTTTGTATATCTTTCTCGCATTTTCTCTATTCCGGTATACAGTGCTTTATTTGAAGGAAAATCCAGTACTTCAACGTCATCTGAATAAACCTGCAAGAATTGTTCAATATCCTGATTGTTGTATGCATCCAATTGCATTTGTGCAAGCTTTGCGGCGTAACTGTTCAACATTTTCTCTCCTCTGTAATACATGTGTTTTTTATTCATTATATTAAATGAAAGCGGCTAAATAAAGGCAAGACTAATACAAAACCATCTTCACCTTGGTTATTCACGCAATTGTTTTATGATATTTGTTTGCTGAATATGAAACTATCAGGTTTTTTCTGTGCTTCAAAACAACTTTAAGTAATCTTCATCATTGGCAAAAGCCGTTACAGCTTGTACAAGTCCTGCATATCATATAGCAAGTAAACAAGGAGGTGATGTGTATGTGGTATGATGGCTACGACAAGTTTAGTAAGAAGCATAAATGTCATCCGAAAAAGCAGCATGAGGACAAGTATTATGACAGTAATGGAGACTATGATCAAGAGCATGACTGGTATTGTAAGCCTAAAAAGAAAAAACCCCGCGAAAAGAAATTCTTAAAGTGCTTTTTAGTAGATTAAGGCACTAAAATCCCATTTAAAGCCACCTCTTATTTTAGGTGGCTTTTCTGCCATTTTGCAATAATAAAACAGACTGGCCTGCTTACGTACGGTCCGACAGCATTAGGCCAGCTAAATGCAGAATTATATTTTCACCCTGCCAATACCATTTTCAATGGTTATTTCGGTACCGTATGACTCTGAAAGATCCTTGAGCCCTTGCAAAATATCTTGATTATAAGATAGTTTCGGCCAGCCACGGTTATACCTGGGAAGATGATAGCCAAGTTCAAGAGGATACAGGATTAGCTCATCCAATAATCCATCTGTCATTTTCCAGAAGGGCAGGACCGATTCATAAACAGATGGCATAGATGCTAACCCGATTGCTCCATTTCTCGACCTCGCGTCTAACGCATCAGCCACCGTATCATAATGTCCCAAACCATAATTTTCATCTTCGGCCTTCTGTCGATATCGCGTCCCTGATTGTCAAACACTCCCCTTATCGGTTTGTCTTACATACACCCTGTACCCATTAATATATCGGTAAAAAATGACCGACCACCCTCCATCATCGTGTTGATTAGTTTCAGGTTTGTTGAGTCAGGCTTAATTAATTTCTTTGCTCTCTCTTCATTTGATTCTGCTGCAGCTTATCGACTATTCATTTGCCAGCGAAGTAAATTCCAGTATATGCCGGGTGGTATATTATTGTGTCATGGTATGGGTAATAGATTTTAAAAGTTCTTTATGAAGTGCTGGATCACTTCCTTTTTTATAATTCAAAATAAAAACCCCGACTTATCTGGTATTTCAAGTATAATGAACCATAGTCAGATTTTGCATATGATATTTCTTTGAGGATAATCCTATATATAAGTCGGATAAATACAAAAAAACGAGGTTAATACATGAGTGAAAGTAGTTTTGACGATTATAATTTAAGCGATGAAATAAGAAGAGCACTTTCTGTGTTAAAATACGAAGCTCCCACAGAGGTTCAGGGTCAAGTAATACCAGTAGCACTGAAAAATGAAGATCTTGTAGTAAAATCCCAAACAGGCAGTGGCAAGACTGCAGCCTTTGGTATACCTATTTGCGAAATGATTGAATGGGAAGAAAAAAAGCCACAGGCATTAATCCTTACACCAACTCGGGAGCTAGCTGTTCAGGTTCGGGAAGATATCACGAATATTGGAAGGTTTAAACGTATTAAAGCGATGGCCGTTTATGGTAAAGAACCTTTTGCGAAACAAAAAGAAGAATTGAAACAAAAAACTCATGTAGTCGTCGGTACACCTGGACGTGTGATGGACCATATCGAAAGAGGAACCCTAGTTTTGGATAAAATAAAGTATCTTATTATCGATGAAGCTGATGAAATGCTTAATATGGGTTTTATCGACGACGTAGAAGCGATTATTAAAGAAATCCCTTCAAGCAGAGTAACGATGGTATTTTCTGCTACATTGCCTAAAGATGTTGAAAATCTCTGTCACAAATATATGAAAAATCCTATTAATATCGAGATTGCTGCTACCGGGATAACGACGGATACAATTGAACATATCTTGATCAAAGTGAAAGAAGATGAAAAGATTTCACTGCTTAAAGACGTTACGGTCGTTGAAAACCCTGAGAGCTGCATCATTTTTTGCCGAACAAAAGAACATGTCGATACAGTGTATGCCGAATTGGATGAGTCCAATTATTCTTGTGAAAGACTCCATGGCGGGTTAGAACAAGAAGATCGGTTTGCAGTTATGGATGGATTCAAAATGGGGAATTTCCGTTATCTTGTCGCCACCGATGTAGCGGCGAGAGGCATTGATATTGATAATGTGACACTTGTCATCAACTATGACATTCCAATGGAAAAAGAGGGCTATGTCCACCGAACAGGAAGAACCGGACGTGCCGGCAATAAAGGAAAAGCGATTACGTTTGCAACACCTTATGAAGACAAATTCATTAAGGCAATTGAAAAATATATTGGCTTTGAGATCCCTACAGCGGAAGCGCCTGGACATCAGGAAGTTGCTAGAGGAAAAGCCGCTTTCGAAGAAAAGCTCAGCGGCCGCCGGGTTGTGCAAAATAATAAAACAGCCCGAATAAACAAAGATATCATGAAACTCCATTTCAGCGGCGGAAAGAAGAAGAAGATTCGAGCTGTCGATTTTGTTGGAACTATTGCGAAAATCCCTGGAGTAACAGCAGATGATATTGGAATTATAACGATCCATGATAATTTGTCATATGTTGATATTCTTAATGGAAAAGGCTCTTTAGTGTTGCAAGCCATGGAGAACACAACAATCAAAGGAAAGAAGCTGAAAGTTAGCAAGGCGTTTAAGTAAATAAATCCTCAACAAGGACGATCATGCCAAACCATGATTGTCCTTTATTATTCTCCACAATAATCGGATAGCTGAATGAGTATATAAGATAGACCTGCCCGTGTTTTTCCCTTTAACTTATTACATTGTGAAAGAACCAGGTGCTTTTCCTATTTACATCAGATAGGAACATAATAAAGATTAAATTTGGTGATAATGGTAAAATAGAAGTTAAGGATTAATCCTATGGACAAATTGCTAAAGTGGATTGGAGGAATGGCGTCACCTTTTGTGTCTAAACATAGATTTAAAAGGAGTGTTGATAAATGACTATGACTACAATCACTTTCGCCAATAACCAAAAGGAGTTGGATCGTAAAATTGAACAAATTACACAAGACCATGAACGGCTAAATCCTGAAAGCACAGTTGAGATTTCTTATTTAGATCCGAAGTTAAAAGATATTCATTTTCTACCACATCAAACCATACAATTATTAATCGGGATACGAATAGTAGAAAAAGAAAATGACGATAAATAAGCATCGCTAATCGTGCTTATTTATTTTAAAAAAATGAGGTGAAAAGGTGGCAGATAAAAACAAGTACAAGACTGGTGAAATAGTAAGAATAAAAACCACTGATGAACTAGTAACAATAAATAAATGGCAGTATGTAAAGAACATGAAGGAGTACTCTTATACCGTAAAAGAGCATCCATCAACTTTTTATTTCGAAGATGAACTTCACAGTCAATAACAAATTATTCAATGCTGTGTCACTTGCATATGTTGTACAAGGTGACAGGCACCCCTCATTGATACTCATGCCATGTGTTGGTGGTTTATGTGCATAAAGTGTTAACATGATTGAACCAGCGATGAGCTGGTTTTTTATATTTTTCTAAAAATGGTTAGTTGTTTAGCAGTCACCTGTCCTTATAAAAAGAAAACGAATAGCTATCATTATTATGTTGTTGGTCTCCAAACTTATCTGTAGAGTAGAAAACAGGAATTAGATATTGTCTTCTTGTCCTCGGGTTTCAGGGTGTTCCA
>NZ_PGVC01000040.1:0-56480 GCF_002860225.1 Bacillus sp. V33-4 | reverse complement strand
TCTCAGCGCCGATGGTAGTTGGGGGTTTCCCCCTGTGAGAGTAGGACGCCGCCAAGCGCATACAAAAGAACAGCCGATGATGGTTGTTCTTTTTTTATTTTCATTAGATACGGAGAAACCATCCGACACACCGTTTCGCTTAATTAATTACGATTATCGCTTAATTCCTGGATTTTCCGCTTAATTAAGCCAAGATTCCGCTTAATTCCTCCGTACTTTCGCGCGAATCACCGGAATTTCCGCTTAATTCTTTTTTATCACTCAATAAATTGTTAGGATTTTCCAATACAATGCCTTGATTTTCTGATTTCTTTAATTCATTCGCAAAAACGCCCAAGTTCGGGAAGTAAGTAACAGTATTTATAAGTACGTCAAAACTAGTTCATGGCAAGATTCAAGGAAAAACTCATCTCCGGCCTGTTATTATTATATTCTGATCGAAGCCGATATGTAGTATAGACATACACTTAATTAGCATGTAATACATACAATGGAGCACTGAGGAATATTCGAAAAATTGTATACAAATACAGTTGTTTGGTGAGAATAGGGGTGTGGAGGTGGAGTATTGAACAATTTGTTAGCGAAGAAACAGACGGGGAAAACATGTGTCGTTTGCGAACAAATAAAATGGAGGGGCATACATCTATACACTTCTTTTATATGTATTGATTGTGAACATGATCTTATTATTACGGATACGGATGATCCTAAATATAAGTACTTTTTGAAACAGTTAAAAAAGATAACTAAACCTGAAATTCATTCATGAAGGCTTCCGAAACGGAGGCTTTCTTTTTTGCCATTTCCATGATGAGGCGTTTGTGCGCCATTTCTTGTGCAGCAAATCTAAACAGAGACAAACGGGTGCGCTCGGGATGTATTATTAAAAAAGGAGCAGCCGAAGGTTTATTTTGATAAAATAGATAAGAATCTTGAATAAGAAATCGGTGATAACATGGATCAAAAAGAAACGCCTTTATTAGAGGCTTTAGTTCGCCATAGTGAAAAGAAGCCGATTTCGTTGCATGTCCCTGGCCATAAGTATGGTTCGTTATTTCCTATAGAAAAAGATTTTGGCTTTGCGAAATTTTTACAGCTTGATGCGACGGAATTGACAGGATTGGATGATCTTCATTCGCCTGAGGGAGTCATTTTGGCGGCAGAAAGGCTCCTGGCTGAATTATACGGTGTCAAAGAGAGCTTTTTTTTAGTTAATGGATCGACGGGTGGCAATCTCGCGATGATATTGGCTGCGATTAAAGAGGACGACATTGTCCTTGTGCAGAGAAATTGCCATAAATCGATTTTAAATGGAATCGAGCTTGCTGGGGGAAATCCCGTGTTTTTAGGGCCGATGCTGGACGAGGAATGGCAGGTTGCCGGAGGAGTATCAATCGAAACTGTAGAAGAGGCCATCTATTTGTATCCGCATGCTAAAGCTATTATCGTCACATATCCAAACTATTACGGTCTTACTTATGACTTAAAAAGTATTATAAATGTGGCTCACCAGCATGATATACCAGTACTTGTTGATGAGGCACACGGTGCTCATTTTATCGCGGGCCGTCCCTTTCCGTTGTCCGCAGTTGAGTTGGGGGCGGATATCACCGTCCAGTCGGCGCACAAGACGCTGCCGGCAATGACAATGGGCTCGTTTTTGCATTTTAATAGTCAACTGTTATCGGTGGACACTTTAAAATATTATTTGCGAGTTATCCAATCGAGCAGCCCTTCTTATCCGATTTTGGCTTCTTTAGACGTAGCCAGGAGCTATTTGGCTTCTTTCAATCAGTATGACCTTGATTACACGGAGAAGGCCGTGAGACTTTTTAAGCAGGAATTATCAAACATAGAAGGGGTAAAGGTTTTGGAGAGCGGCAATGGCGATTTATTAAAATTAACGTTGCAATCAACATGTACCCTGAATGGATTTGATATACAGAAGCGGATGGAGCAGGAAGGTGTATTTGTCGAGCTGGCAGATCCGAATAATGTTCTTTTTGTTCTTCCATTATTAAAACAAGATCAGGAATATCCATTTGCACTGGTTATTGATAAACTGACGAGAGCGCTGAAAAATGAATTCGATCAGGTAAATGAACAAAGGGATGTTTTTTTTAAGAAGAAGCCTGTTTCACCGCTCCTTTTAAGTGGAAAACAGGCAAAAAATTTAGAAATAGAAGAACTGCATTTTAGTGAAGCAGCCGGGCAAATCTGTGCTGAAATGATCGTGCCTTATCCTCCAGGCATTCCTTTACTATATCCTGGAGAATTAATTGATCAAGCAGATATGGAAAGCCTTAACCTCCTTCTCAAAAGTGGAGCGCGGTTCCAAGGGGGAGAGGCTTTGCTGGAAAGAAAAATAAAGGTATACAAAATACAGAAAGAGTTCTCATCTGGGGGTTAAAGAATGAAAAAAGGAATCTTTATTTCGGTTGAAGGTCCAGAAGGGGCTGGCAAGACAACTGTGCTCAGCCTGCTTGCAAAGGAGCTTGAAACGGAAGGCCATAAAGTCATGATGACGAGGGAACCGGGCGGGATTGATATCGCTGAACAGATTCGCAAGGTAATCCTTAATACACATAATACAGCTATGGACCCTCGGACAGAGGCGTTATTATACGCCGCTGCAAGAAGGCAGCATCTCGTTGAAAAAGTGAAACCTGCGCTCGAAGATGGTGCTGTTGTATTGTGTGACCGCTTCATCGATAGCTCGCTCGCTTACCAGGGCTACGCACGAGGACTTGGAATTGATGAAGTATTATCGATTAACCAGTTTGCTATTGAGCAAATGATGCCTTCTGTAACCCTATACTTTGATATTGATCCGGAAGAAGGTTTGGGACGAATCAGCAAAAATGCGGGCAGGGAAGTAAACCGGCTCGATTTGGAAACGATTGAGTTCCATTATAAAGTAAGGGAAGGTTATTATATTTTAATGAAAAGATTCCCTGAAAGAATACACAGAATCGATGCTTCCCAGCCTATTCAAAACGTGTATGAGCAATCAGCAGAAAAAATAAAAAAAACCATCGATAAACCAGTGTGAATTTTTACAGGTTACATATGGAAATAATGAGGGACAGGCATAAAGTTACATTGGTCCAATTTTGTCAATAAAAATTTTCAAGCAGATTTAAGAGCGAAATTCCTATTTTTGTAAAAAGAAGGCTATCAGCAATCGAAATACCTGCTATAATAAGAATAAATGGATTTTCGGAAAAAAATTTGGAAACAAGCCAAACGCTTTTTCCTATTAAGGAGGATGAAAAAATGAAGTTAATCATTGCAGTTGTTCAGGACCAGGATAGCAATCGTTTATCAACAGCTTTAATGGCAAATAATTTCCGGGCTACAAAACTCGCTACAACAGGCGGCTTTTTAAAATCAGGAAATACGACTTTCATGGTCGGTACCGACGATATTCGAGTGGACCGCGCTCTGCAAATCATCAAGGAAAACTGTAAATCAAGAGACCAGCTGGTTGCACCTGTCTCACCGATGGGCGGTAATGCAGATTCGTATGTTCCATACCCGGTAGAAGTTGAAGTAGGCGGGGCAACCGTGTTTGTTCTTCCAGTCGATCAATTTCTCCAATTTTAAGGAAACATCCGGAGGTTTCATTATGAAAATTAACCAAGATATGCGGTTAAATCTCGATAAAGGCCGCCATGAGCAGAAACAGCAAAATGTTGTCGGGATAAAATTCAACGAATACGTTCAAAAGCAAGATCAAAAGATGCAAGTGACACAGCTCCAGCGGCTGATGGGTGATATCGACCAGGCAGGCGACCGGCTGGCCCGGTCACGGACATTTAAGGACTTAGCCAAGTTTAAAGCGCTTGTGAAACGATTTGTTAAGGAAACAGTCGATTTCGGGATGGAACTCAAGCAATCCCACAGTTGGAATCAATTTGGACAGGGCCGTTCCTTAAAAATTGTTGACACGATTGATGACAAGCTAGTCGAACTAACAGACAATGTCATGAAGCAAGAAGAAACATCAATTCATATTTTAGGGAAGATCGGGGAAATCAAAGGACTTCTCATTAATTTATACACGTAAGAGAGTGATTGGATTGGCTAGGACATGGGAGCAATTAGAGGAAATACAGCCGACAGTGTTAAAAATGGTTCAAAACAGCCTGGTAAAGGACCGTGTGGCGCATGCTTATTTATTTGAGGGTGCAAGAGGTACGGGAAAGAAGGACGCAGGCCTGCTTCTGGCGAAAAGCCTTTTTTGTCAAAATCCAGCGAACGGTTATGAACCTTGTGAAAGCTGTTTAAATTGTAAGAGGATTAACAGCGGAAACCATCCTGATATTCATGTAGTTGAGCCTGATGGCCTTTCCATCAAAAAAAGCCAAATTCAAGCACTGCAAGAAGAATTCTCAAAAACGGGCGTGGAATCGAAACGAAAGCTATATTTGATTGTTCATGCTGATCGAATGACTGTAAATGCAGCGAACAGTCTCCTGAAGTTTTTGGAGGAGCCTCATGCTCAAACGTTTGCGATCTTAATCACTGAACAAGCCCAGCAAATATTGCCGACGATTCTCTCTAGGTGCCAAATTATTACATTTAAGCCTTTACCTCCAGAAAAAATGGCGAGCCAGCTTGTTGAAAATGGCGTAACAGCGAGCATGGCGCCGCTGCTTTCCCAGCTGACAAATAATTTAACTGAAGCATTGGAGCTTAGCAATGACGATTGGTTTGCACAAGCTCAAAAAATAGTGTTAAAATTATATGAAGTGCTTAAAAAGAATCCCCTTGAAGCAATGGTCAACCTTCAGGAGAATTGGTTTCTGCACTTTAAAGAGAAAGATCAGCTTGATCGTGGTTTAGATTTACTACTTCTTGTATTTAAGGATTTATTATATATCCAGATCGGAAAGCAGGAGCAGATTGTTTATACAAGCGAAAAATCACGCTTGGAGCAATATGCTTTGCAAACATCGGGACGGCGTCTAATCGAACAGATGACGGCCATTTTAGAAGCAAAAAGAAAGCTGCATGCAAATATGAATCCGCAGCTGTTAATGGAACAGCTTGTGTTAAAATTGCAGGAGGGATCTTCATTTGTATGATGTAGTAGGTGTACGCTTTAAAAAAGCTGGCAAAATATATTATTTTGATCCCGGGGAGCTCTCAATTCAAAAAGGGGACTTCGTTATTGTAGAAACGGTTCGGGGTGTAGAGTACGGGAAAGTAGTGATCGCCCGTAAGCAGGTTGAACAAAATGATGTAGTCCTCCCTCTTAAAAAAGTCTTGAGAATTGCAGATCACAAGGATCGGTTGATTGTCGAAGAGAACAAACAGGCAGCAAAGGAATCATATGATATTTGCTGTGAAAAAGTAAATGGACATCAATTAGATATGAAGCTTGTAGATGTGGAATATACATTTGACCGGAATAAAGTTATATTCTACTTTACAGCGGATGGACGAGTTGATTTTCGAGAGCTAGTCAAGGATTTAGCAGCGATCTTTCGGACTAGAATTGAATTGCGCCAAATCGGTGTTCGGGATGAAGCGAAAATGCTGGGCGGAATTGGCCCGTGCGGAAGAATGCTTTGCTGTTCAACGTTTTTAGGAGATTTTGATCCGGTTTCGATTAAAATGGCGAAAGACCAAAATTTATCGTTAAACCCTACCAAGATTTCCGGTTTATGCGGTCGTCTTATGTGTTGTTTAAAATATGAAAATGATGAGTATGAATTAGCAAAAGAACAGCTTCCGGACTTGGGTGAGTTTATTAAAACCCCTAGTGGACGCGGCAAGGTTGTCGGTTTAAATATATTGGAACGCGTCCTGCAAGTGGAGTTATCTGAACCTGATCGCGTTCTGGAGTACACGCTGGATGAAATTTTAAAAGAAGGCGCTGTCTCGCTACAATCAACAGATTAGTAATAGGAACAAGCGGCTTCAGCTTGTTCATAGGTATCGAGCATTGGAAGCCACAATAGGAACGAGGCTGTTTTTTTAGCCGCAACAAACAAGGCAACACGACAAACATCTTCGAATGACCATCATGGAGCCTTGCAACGGGACGAACATAGTTTCTTCGACTTTGCTATGCTGCAGAAGCATTTTATACTTGGAAGGATGCTTCTGTGACTGGTTTATGACCTTAGGAAGCTAGGAGCCGTAGCTGGACAATGAGGTGGAACGCGTGGATAAAAAAGAAATTTTTGATTCAGTTACAAATATGGAAACTCAGATCGGCCAGTTGTACCGCCAGCTTGGGGAGCTTAAAGTCCATCTTGCGGAAATACTGGAAGAGAATAATTCTTTAAAAATTGAGAATGACCTTTTAAGGCTCCGTCTGGAGAAAACTACAGAAAAAGAGCAGCAAAATGCCGGCAAGGGAAAAGAGGGTGACAGCCATTCGGAACAGGATGGCAAACATCCTCTTGATATTGGTGAAGGCTATGATAACCTTGCCCGCCTTTATCAGGAAGGGTTTCATATTTGCAATTTGCATTTTGGAAGCCCCCGTAAGGAAGGCGATTGCCTGTTTTGTTTATCTTTTTTAAATAAGAAATAAGCTCAGCCTTCCTTATTGCAGGAAGGCTGTTTTTCTCCTGTCATACAACAAAGATCTTTTACATAACAACAAATAGCTCTTGGAGGAACGACGATGGTAATGTTAAAAGATGACGAGAGGCTCGATTATCTTCTGGCAGAAAATTTGCGGATTATTCAGAGCCCGTCCGTATTTTCCTTTTCTTTGGATGCTGCTTTATTGGCAAGGTTTGCATACGTTCCGATCCAAAAAGGGAATCTTATCGACCTCTGCAGCGGGAATGGAGTAATTCCGTTATTTTTGAGTGCACGAACAAAAGGGAGAATTACCGGCGTGGAAATACAGGAACGATTGTATGATATGGCTGTGCGGAGCGTTCGCTATAATAGCCTCGAATCAAGAATCACGATGATACATGGCGATATTAAAGATATGCCAAAGCAGCTCGGCTATGGAAAGTTTGATGTCGTTACATGCAATCCACCTTACTTTCCGACACCATCGAACGCTGAAATCAATGAAAATGAACATTTGGCGATTGCCCGTCATGAAATCCTGTGTACCCTTGAAGACGCTGTGAGCGTTTCAAGCCAGCTGCTCAGGCAGGGAGGAAAGGCTGCTTTTGTTCATCGGCCCGGCAGGCTTCTTGATATAATAACATTAATGAGGCAATACAGGCTCGAGCCGAAGCGGATTCAACTTGTTCATCCGAAGCCTGGAAGTGAAGCGAATACTTTATTGATTGAAGCAACGAAAGACGGGAAACCAGATCTGAAAATCTTGGCGCCGTTATTTGTTTATAATGAGCGAAATGAATATACCCGAGAAGTGAGCGAACTTTTATATGGAGAATAACTGTCATTATTTTTATGTATTAACATGCAATGATGGAAGTTTTTATGGAGGATATACGAACAATTTAAAAAGAAGAGTGAAGCTTCATAATGAAGGGAAAGGGGCAAAATATACAAGAGGCAGAGGGCCGGTGACACTTATTTTTTACAAACAGTTCGCTAATAAAGGTGAGGCGTTGAAAGCCGAATATGATTTTAAAAAATTGCCGAGAAAAAAGAAGGAAGATTTCCTGCTTCAGGAAACAGGAGGGGCATATGTGGCAGCAAAAGAGCTTCCAGAATGAAGAAAGCAAAGGAATCCTGTATCTCGTTCCAACTCCAATCGGGAACCTGGAGGATATGAGTTTTCGGGCAGTTAGAATCCTGAAAGAAATGGATTTCATCGCTGCAGAAGACACGCGAAACACGAAAAAACTATGCCATTACTTTGAAATTGATACTCCATTGATGAGCCACCATGAACATAATAAAGATGTCAGTGGAGAGAAAATTGTGAAACTGCTCAAAAATGGAGCAAAAATTGCCCTCGTCAGTGATGCAGGAATGCCGGCTATTTCGGATCCCGGATATGAACTGGTGAAAAAGGCAACAGAGGAACAGCTTACGGTTGTCTCCCTTCCCGGTGCTAATGCTGCCTTAACAGCCCTGATTGCATCGGGCTTAGCGACTCAGCCATTTTATTTTTATGGCTTTCTGAGCAGGCATAAAAAGGAGAAAAGAAAAGAACTGGAAGAGCTGGGTAAGCAAACAGCTACACTTCTTATCTATGAAGCGCCCCATCGATTAAAAGATACATTACAACTAATGGCAGAAGTCCTTGGCGAGAGAAAGATTGTTCTTTGCAGGGAACTAACGAAAAAATATGAAGAACTGATAAGGGGCACAATCGCTGAAGCGATGGACTGGGCAAACCGTGAAGAAGTAAGGGGTGAGTTTTGCCTTGTGGTTGAAGGCGGATCCGAATCCGCTTCGGATCAACAACTGTGGTGGGATCGCTTAACCATTAAGGAACATATTGAGCATTACATTTCGGAAGGAATGGCTCCGAAAGATGCGATTAAGCAAACAGCGAAGGACAGAAATATTCAGAAACGCGATGTATATCATGTCTATCATATCGAATCATAATAAAAAGAGCTTCTCCATTTATTTGGAGAAGCTTTTGATTATTACTTGGAAAGTTCAAAAGAACTTTGGATTTCTTTTAATAACTGCTCAGCGCCATCACGGCTAAGGATTAATTTTCCGCCTGCAAGAGTTACGTTATCATCGGAAACTTCACCAGTAACATGGCAAGTCATGTTAGGCTTGTACTTTTTCAAGATGATTTTTTCATCATCTACGTAAATCTCTAGAGCATCCTTTTCAGCAATACCGAGCGTACGTCTTAATTCAATCGGAATCACCACACGACCTAATTCATCAACTTTACGAACAATACCTGTAGATTTCATCTTAATTAATCTCCTCTCAACCTTTATCTCTATTTTTATTGGAATTCGTCATAATTCGACAAATTCTTTATTTAATATAATAATACCAGCCTTTCCCATAAACGTCAATTATTTTATTTATAATTCCGAGTGTAATTTTACAACATTTTATAAAAACCTTGATATAAAAAGGTTGTTAACGGTTAAAATTATAAAAAATATAAAAAAAAAATCCTGTAATAAGTAAAATTTATTTATGGCATTTTATCAAAAAAGCTTTAAAGTGTATAATATTTATACTTTTTTCGACAAAAATCTACAAAAATCCGCTTTTCAGACGGCAAGATACAAAAAACTAATGTCATTATATTCCCTCCAGGACGGCTGGTTAAACCTCTAGTCTAAAAAAATATTATTTTTAATAAAAACCAGCGTTATCCATAAAATTTTACATCACATGCTTTGTTGCTTGTAAAGCTCCTTAATTGGTTGCACATTTTCACATTTTTAGGTATATTTTGAGGATATAAGCGGTTATGATGTCTCTAGGCGGACTAGAACATCAGATGGTTGTTAACTTCGCTAAAAAACAGGATAAAACAGCTCAATCAAGGCAGGATATTTAGAGATCTCGTCCCATTGGGCGGGATTTTTTCCTTAGCTGTTCAGGATAGGTTTCATTTATAGTGCTTTTTTAAATAAGGAGGGAATATCCGATGCAGGAAAAATTGAATACATTTTATATTACTACTCCCATTTATTATCCAAGTGGCAATCTCCATATCGGTCATGCCTATACGACAGTTGCGGGCGATGCAATGGCCCGTTATAAACGGCTGCGCGGTTATGACGTGATGTATTTAACCGGAACTGACGAACACGGACAAAAAATTCAGCGTAAAGCTGGGGAAAGAGGGATTACTCCTCAAACATACGTGGACGAAATCGTCGATGGAATCCAGGAGCTTTGGGGCAAACTCGAAATCTCTTACGATGACTTCATCCGTACAACCCAGGATCGCCATAAACAAACGGTGGAAAAGATTTTTGCCAGGCTGGTTGAGCAGGGCGATATTTATTTAGATGAATATGAAGGCTGGTATTGCACGCCTTGTGAATCCTTTTATACGGACAGGCAGCTTGAGAATGGTAACTGTCCCGATTGCGGCCGTCCTGTCGAAAAGGTAAAAGAAGCTTCTTATTTCTTTAAAATGAGTAAATATGCGGATCGGCTCCTCAAATATTACGAAGAAAACCCCGACTTCATCCAGCCGGAATCACGAAAAAATGAAATGATTAATAACTTTATTAAACCTGGTTTGGAAGATTTGGCTGTATCACGAACTACCTTTGATTGGGGCGTAAAGGTACCTGGTGATCCGAAGCATGTTATCTATGTATGGATTGATGCCCTGTCCAATTACATTACCGCGCTTGGCTATGGGACTGAGAATGATGCAAAGTATTTAAATTATTGGCCTGCCGATGTCCATTTAGTTGGCAAAGAGATTGTCAGGTTCCATACAATTTATTGGCCGATCATGTTAATGGCGCTTGATATCCCTCTTCCAAAAAAGGTCTTTGCCCATGGCTGGTTATTAATGAAGGATGGAAAGATGTCCAAATCGAAAGGAAATGTCGTCGACCCTGTTACCTTAATCGATCGCTATGGCCTTGATGCACTCCGTTATTATCTGCTTAGAGAAGTACCTTTTGGGGCGGATGGAGTGTTTACTCCGGAAGGATTTGTGGAGCGAATCAATTTTGATTTGGCGAATGACCTTGGAAATCTCTTAAACCGTACGATTGCGATGATTGAAAAATATTTTGACGGGATTATTCCTTCATATAAAGGTTCCAACGGCGAATTTGACCGGTTGTTGCTCGACGCCAACGTCGATGTGATCGGTAAATATGAAGAAGCAATGGAAAAAATGGAGTTTTCAGTGGCCTTGAGTACAGTTTGGCAGCTTGTCAGCAGAACAAATAAATATATTGATGAAACGCAGCCGTGGGTGTTGGCTAAATCAGAACAGGGCCGGGAACAATTGGCGAGTGTGATGATTCATTTAGCAGAGTCGCTACGCCGGATTGGGATTTTATTAAAGCCATTTTTAACCCGTACACCTGAACGGATTTTTGAGCAACTGAATGTTAACGAAGAAACACTGACTTCCTGGGACAGCCTTGAATCATTTGGCCAAATTCCCGAGGGCACTGCGATAAGAAAAGGGGAGCCTTTATTTCCTCGGCTGGAAATACAAGAGGAGGTCGAGTTTATTAAAGAACAAATGCAAGCCCCATCTGTAACAGCCGAAACTAAGCCTGAAGAAAAGCCGGAGACGGAAGAAATAACGATTGATGATTTTATGAAGGTGGATTTGCGGGTAGCAGAGGTCATTCATGCAGAGCCTGTGAAGAAAACGGATAAGCTTTTAAAGCTCCAGCTTGATTTAGGCTATGAAAAACGCCAGGTTGTTTCCGGGATTGCAAAGTATTATACTGCAGAGGAAATCATCGGCCGAAAAGTCATTTGTGTGACGAATTTAAAACCGGTCAAGCTTCGCGGTGAGCTTTCAGAAGGAATGATTTTAGCTGGAGGAAAAGACGGAGAACTATCCTTGGCTACTGTTGACCAGACTCTCCCGAACGGATCACAGGTAAAATAAAAAAGAATAAAACATAGAATTGTTTCACATGTTACAGCTATAAGGAAACAGTTCTATGTTTTTTATTCTAATATAATAAATTTCATCAATTTAGGCGTCTATATCTTTATATATTCATTACATAAAGTTATTGAATGGATAGTTTTTTAAATTTAATAATTGTAATCAAAAAATAAAATTCTAGTTTAAAGGAGTTTTTAGATTGCTTTTTGACACACATGCCCATTTAAATGCAGAACAGTTTAATGAAGATTTGCCGGAAGTTATTAACAGAGCACTCGAAGCTGGTGTCACAAATATTGTTGTGGTCGGGTTTGACAAACCAACCATCACAAAGGCAATTGAACTTGCTGAAACATATGAGTTTATTCATGCAAGTGTTGGCTGGCATCCGGTTGATGCGATTGATATGACTGCGGAAGATTTACAGTGGCTTGAAGAGCTCGCAGCACACCCAAAGGTTGTGGCGCTTGGAGAAATGGGTCTCGATTATCATTGGGATAAATCGCCTAAAGAGATCCAGAAAGAGGTTTTTCGCAAGCAAATCAGGCTGGCGAAAAAGGTAAAGCTGCCGATCGTTATCCATAACAGGGATGCGACTGCGGACACTGTACAAATCCTTAAGGAAGAGGGTGCAGAGGAAATAGGGGGGATCATGCATAGCTTCAGCGGGAGCGTTGAGATTGCTAAACAGTGTTTGGATATGAATTTTTATATTTCATTGGGTGGTCCCGTAACATTTAAAAATGCCAAAACGCCGAAAGAAGTAGCAGCGGCAATTCCGTTAGACCGTTTGTTAATTGAAACAGATTGTCCGTATTTAACGCCGCACCCATTTCGCGGAAAAAGAAATGAACCGGGTTATGTAAAATTGGTTGCTGAACAAATTGCTGAGATTAAAGGGCTGTCATTGCCGGAGTTTGCTGAGGCTGCAACGGCAAACGCAAAAAAAATATTCGGCATAAATTGATAAGCTTTTTTGTCGATACATGTGAAAGCTTGTCCTATTTTCTTACTATTCTAAAAAGTTCTACATATCTCCTTTCACTCATAGGATAACCATGTCGATAAGTCTTCCTTTCTTTTCCGAAATACATTTTGCATAATAAGAGGTGCGCCCTGAAGGAAAGGTATTTAGGTTGACAGAAGACGAGATAGTTTACTATAATCACTCCGAAGAGAAAAGGAGGCGTTTTTCATCGTAATTGAAACCATGAAAAACCTGTTTTCCAAGTCTTTGAGTAAAAAGAAGTTAGCCGTTATTTCAGCTAGTTTCGTAGTTTTTGCGGCAGCAACCGGATTCTTGTTTTATGAAACTACGAAGAAAACAGTAGCCCTGACGCTGAACGGCGAAGAAAAAGTCATCAAAACACACGCAGCTGAGATAAAAGATATATTCGATGAACTTAACATTGCAGTACGCTCAGAAGACTATGTGTTTCCAGTGGCAAACACAAAGGTTGAAAACAATATAAAAGTGGTTTGGGAACAGGCGAAGCAGGTTCAGATTGTGCAAGGTGAAGAAAACAAGACAGTTTGGACGACAGCCGCGACGGTTGGAGAGCTTTTAAAAGAACACCAGATTGTTTTAAGTGAGCATGATAAGGTTCTCCCAAAGCTTGACGAAAAGATTAAAAATGATCTTGAAATTTCCATTCAAAAAGCCTTTCCTTTAACGCTTATCGATGGAGGTAATAAACTGGAAGTCTGGTCCACTTCGACTACGGTCGCTGACTTTTTAGTGCAGCAAGGTATTCCACTGGCTGATTCAGACCGTGTTGAACCTAATCTAGAAGAGACAATCACAGAAAATGGCGTTGTCAACGTCATTCGAGTTGAAAAAGTCACCGATGTAGTGGAAGAACCAATTAGCTTTGCCATTGAAACAAAGAAAGATGGCAGCCTTGCTCAAGGTACCGAAAAAGTTATTACTGAAGGCGTAAACGGTCTAGTTGCGAAAGAATTTGAAGTGGTGAAAGAAAACGGACAGGAAATTTCCCGAAAATTAATCAGCGAGAAGAAGATTAAAGACAAACAGGATAAGGTCGTAGCCCTCGGAACGAAGATAATCGCCCAGCAAGTATCCCGCCAAGCAGCTCAGTCTGAACCATCAGCGGGCCGGGAGTTTTATGTAGACTCAACAGCATATACGGCCAGTTGCAATGGCTGTTCAGGCGTTACTGCAACCGGGGTTAACCTCAACGCAAACCCAAATGCCAAAGTAATCGCCGTGGACCCAAGTGTTATTCCGCTTGGTACAAAGGTTTATGTGGATGGCTATGGTTATGCTGTTGCTTCCGATACAGGCTCAGCAATTAAAGGCCATAAAATCGATGTCTTCTTTGCTGGAACATCCGAAGCCTATCGCTGGGGCAGAAAAAAAGTAAAGATCAAAATATTAGATTAGGCTTTGATGCAGGGGAGCAATCCTCTGCATTTTGCATTTTAATTAATTTTATTTATAATTGTTAAACAAGCGTAAATGAAGTTTTAGAATGACTTGATCCATGCATTTATGAGTAACACGATGGAGATTTCTTAAATTCTCCATTTCATTTTATGCTGCTTTCTTTTATATAGACGTTTAATGTTACAAAAATGTTTCAGGTTTTTTTCAAAAATAACAAAAAAATTAAAGTTTCAGTGCGGGTTAATACAATCGCGTCTGTAGAGGCGCTTGCGCTTTTCTGTATAATGGAGGAAAAATGAAGATTAAGGAAATTATTGTGGTCGAGGGAAAAGATGATACTACTGCGATTAGAAACGCTGTCGATGCCGATACAATCGAAACTAACGGTTCTGCCATTAATAAAGAAACGATCGAAAAAATTAAGTTGGCCCAAAAAGTCCGCGGTGTCATTGTGTTTACCGATCCTGACTTTCCAGGAGAGAAGATAAGAAAAACGATTGCCGATAATGTACCAGGATGCCGGCATGCTTTTCTCGAAAAATGCGATGCATTGCAAAAGCACGGCAAAGGAGTTGGCGTTGAGCATGCATCACCAGCTGCGATAAGAAAGGCATTAAATGCTGCCCATACAATGAACGGCGAGGTTAGAGAAGAAATAAGCCAGGATGATCTCATCTTAGCAGGTTTAATCGGCGGAGAAGGATCTAAAGAACGTAGAATCAAACTTGGAAAGCTGCTGAAAATTGGCTATACGAACGGTAAACAGCTTCATAAACGGCTAATGATGTTCCAAATTAGCCCGGAGGAGTTCGCCGCTGCGCTGGCAGCAATACGTCAGGAGGAACAACATGAATAAGGATATCGCAACCCCCTTAAGAACACGGGCCATTCTTGAGAAATACGGCTTCTCATTCAAAAAGAGTCTCGGTCAAAATTTTTTGATTGACACCAATATTTTAAAAAATATTGTCGATCATGCCGGATTGACTGACAATACAGGAGTGATCGAAATCGGTCCCGGCATTGGTGCATTGACAGAACAGCTTGCCAGAAACAGCAAAAAGGTAGTCGCCTTAGAAATAGATCAGCGGCTGCTTCCTATTTTGAAAGATACGCTCGGCCCCTATCCGAATACAAAAATAATCCATGGGGACGTTTTAAAAGCCGATGTTAGCAAAATAATTAATGAGGAATTTGCAGGTATTAACGATATTACGGTCGTTGCTAATTTACCGTATTATGTAACTACACCAATTATCATGAAGCTTCTTGAAGAACATCTTCCGATCAGGGGGATTGTCGTCATGCTTCAGAAAGAGGTTGCAGACCGGATATCTGCCAATCCTGGTTCTAAGGACTATGGATCTCTATCAATTGCTGTTCAGTATTATACAGAAGCAGAAACAGTGATGGTCGTGCCCAAAACTGTTTTCGTACCACAGCCAAACGTCGATTCAGCGGTGATTCGTTTAACAAAACGGAATAAACCAGCTGTATCAGTGATTGAAGAAGAATTCTTTTTTTTAGTTACTAGAGCAAGTTTTGCACAAAGGCGAAAAACAATTTTAAATAATTTAACAAGCCAGCTGCCAAATGGAAAAGAGATGAAGGATGAAATTGTGGCCGCTCTCCATGAAGCGGACATTGATCCCGGCCGAAGAGGAGAAACCCTTTCAATCGAAGAATTTGCGCACCTGAGCAACCTACTATACCCGCTTTTCCGCTAAGACCCTTAAGGGTCTTATTTATTTCGGCGTGATAAGCTCCAGCAAAGATGGTTTATCATATGCAGTAGGGTATATGCAGAAAGAACTTCCCTGAACTAAACGCATTTGTCCCCGCTGACTCCCGTAAACAGGCGTTATGAGCTCTATGTCAACCCAATCACAATGAGATAGGAATTTGCATAGCTTATCAGAGAAAGATCTGGGAGTGACGATTATGGATATTAACGTAATGGATATCGTTGGGAGAATTTCTTATCATTGCGACATAATGTTTAGAGTCATCGATATAAAGGAAGAAGCAGGCCGGAAAACAGCTGTGTTGGCAGGAGAGGATGTTCGGCTTATTGCAGATGCTCCCTATGAGGACTTAATCATTATAGATCCATCTAAACGAACAAAATTGGCGCGCGAATTCAGATCGCTTGAAGAACAGTCCTTCAAGCTGTTCCGGCAGGATGTGGACCTGTTGAAACAGAAGCAGGAGTATGATGCAACAGGAGGGTACAGCAAGTCCCACAACTTTTTTCAAATGCCTGGAAGGGTCCTGCATTTAGATGGCGATCCTGTTTATTTAAAGAAGTGCTTACAGCTATATGAAAAGGTTGGCGTTCCTGTATACGGAATCCATTGCGCGGAAAAAGAGATGCCTGACAAAATCGTGCATCTCATTGATTATTACCGCCCGGATATCCTTGTGATAACCGGCCATGATGCTTATTCAAAGGCGAAAGGAAAAATAAATGATTTAAATGCGTACCGGCATTCACGCCACTTCGTCCAAACAGTCAAAGAAGCTAGAAGGAAAATCCCCCATCTGGATCAGTTGGTCATCTTTGCGGGCGCTTGCCAATCCCATTTTGAATCGCTCATCCATGCCGGCGCAAATTTTGCCAGCTCTCCTTCAAGGGTAAATATCCATGCTCTTGATCCTGTCTATATTGTGGCAAAAATAAGCTTTACACCGTTTATGGAAAGAATCAATGTGTGGGACGTGCTGCGAAATACGCTTACCGGACAAAAAGGGTTAGGGGGCATTGAAACGAAGGGTGTATTGCGGACAGGAATGCCATATAAACTCGATCAACTTCAGTAAAAAAATAAGTCGTTCGTTTTAACTAACGACTTATTTTTTGAATAGAACGCACATATTCTTTGTCGAAAAAGGTCAACCTAAAATTGTTGAAATATCGAAGAAAAAGTCAGAGAAAATATATTGACAATCATTTTGAATGACTGTTATAATTTATCTTTTTGTTTGACTTAATTATGTCAGCGTGTTATACTTTACATAGTGAGGTGGACCGAATGCCAAAAACATTATCGGATATTAAAAAAGCACTCGATTCGAATCTAGGTAAAAGACTTTTGCTCAAGGCAAACGGCGGACGCAGAAAAACGATTGAGCGTTCCGGTGTTTTAGCAGAAACATACCCTTCCGTTTTTGTGATTGAATTAGATCAAGATGAAAATGCATTTGAACGTGTATCTTACAGTTATGCGGACGTTTTAACTGAGACAGTTCAAATTACCTTCTATGAAGATGCTTCAAGAAATATTGCCTTAAGTTAATAAGGCCCAAAGCAGGCAGTAAACAATTGTTTACTGTCTTTTATTTTGCCTTTTTTCTGTTCTTGTAAACAAGGCATCAGGGTAAATAAAGGTTCACATCAAATAAACGGGTTTATCAATACTAATAATGCCGCGTGTAAAGAAAGGGGTTGTTTTTCTTGGGCAGAAGAAGAGGGATTATGTCAGAGGGTTTTAAAGAGGAGCTTGCTAAAGATCTTGGGTTTTATGATGTTGTCCAAAGGGATGGTTGGGGCGGAATTAGGGCCAAAGATGCTGGGAACATGGTAAAGCGGGCAGTTGAGCTCGCCCAGCAGCAGCTAGCTGCACGACGATAACACTTCTTACGTTTTGTACCAAGCAGAAATTGTGGATTTACCGCGGTGAAGCCAGGGCGCATGTCCTGGCTTTTTATCATATTGATCGGGCTATTTTGCTTTATCACACGATCAATATGATAAAAGCCAAAGGCTCTTGCTAACCATTTACTTATATTTCGCCATTTTTTTCGGCTAATTTAGTCTTTTTTCAAATACAGAAAAATGATAAAATAAGGTATTTGTGATGATTGTCGGGAATAACGTCTTGAGTTATCCCATTTGTGGTAGAATAGGACAAAATACGGAGATCGTCGAATTTTGTAAAAGTAGGTGGACATAAGTGAAGCTTTTAGTAAAAGCGCCCGCGAAGATTAATTTATCTTTAGATGTTTTACATAAAAGGATGGATGGTTATCATGAGGTGGAAATGATCATGACCACGATTGACCTCGCAGACCGGCTTGAACTGTCCTTATTAGAAAAAAATGAAATTAAAATTATCTCGCATAACCGGTTTGTGCCGGATGACCAGCGGAACCTTGCTTATCAAGCGGCGCGATTATTAAAAGAGCGATACGATGTGAAAAAGGGAGTTTCGATTGCGATCGAAAAGGTTATACCTGTTGCTGCGGGCCTGGCAGGCGGCAGCAGTGATGCTGCGGCAGCGTTAAGAGGTCTAAACAAGCTTTGGGGCCTTGGTCTGACAATGGATGAACTGGCCGAGATTGGCTCAGAGATCGGATCGGATGTTTCTTTTTGTGTATACGGAGGAACGGCCCTGGCGAAAGGCAGAGGAGAAATAATCACGCAGCTGCCTGCACCTCCTACCTGCTGGGTCATTTTAGCGAAGCCGTTCATCGGAGTTTCGACTTCGGATGTTTACCGCCGTCTTGATCTAAAAGGAAAGAAACATCCAAATATTGATAGCATGGTTAACGCAATTGAAAGAAATGACTATAGCGGGGTTTGCCAAAATGTCGGCAATGTTCTTGAGGAAGTGACTTTAAATCTGTATCCGGAAGTAGCCCATATTAAGGAACAAATGAGGCGTTTTGGAGCCGATGCTGTATTAATGAGCGGGAGCGGGCCGACCGTTTTTGGGCTCGTTCAGCATGACTCAAGAATGCACCGGATATACAATGGCTTGCGGGGTTTTTGTGACCAGGTATTTGCCGTTCGAATGCTTGGTGAACCGAACACCCTTGATTAAATCCGTATAATAATGGTATATTATCGGTAGAATATTCGGGTTTGAGGAGGTTCCATTTTGAAATTTCGTCGCAGCGAGCGCCTTATAGATATGACGAACTATTTGTTAGAACATCCGCGGCAGTTAATTCCTTTGACATTTTTTGTGGATCGTTATCATTCTGCCAAATCTTCTATTAGTGAAGATCTGACAATTATTAAACAAACCTTTGAAAAAAGAGGCATCGGATCCCTTCATACTGTTCATGGGGCAGCAGGGGGAGTTAAATACTACGTAAAAGTCAGGAAAGATGAGGCGAAGCCTTTTATAGAGGATCTATGTGCTCTGATCGCAAGCCCGGAACGGCTCCTGCCCGGCGGTTATCTGTACATGACCGATATTTTAAGCGATCCTTCTATCGTCCAAAAAGTCGGGCGTTTATTTGCTTCTGCCTATGCGGAGGCTAATATTGATGTCGTTATGACAGTGGCGACAAAAGGGATTCCGCTTGCCTATGCAGTGGCAAGCCAGCTCAATGTACCGGTAGTGATTGTGAGAAGGGATAATAAAGTTACCGAAGGCTCAACAGTGAGCATTAATTATCTGTCAGGCTCAGCGAAAAGAATTCAAACAATGGTCCTCTCAAAAAGAAGCATGGCAGAGGGGTCAAAGGTATTGATTGTGGACGACTTCATGAAAGCTGGCGGAACGGTTAATGGGATGATCAGTATGCTTGATGAGTTCAAAGCAGAAGTAGCCGGTATTGCCGTTTTAGTAGAATCCGAAAACATAGAAGAGCGGCTGGTAGATGAATATCTGTCGCTTGTCAGGCTCTCTGATGTCGACGTAAAGGAAAAACGGATTAATGTTGGTGAAGGCAATTTTTTTACGATGAATTAGAAATCCTTACAAGGGGGAAATCACATGAAAATTGTACAAACACATGAAGCACCCGCAGCAATTGGTCCTTATTCTCAAGGTATTGTTGTGAATAATTTGTTTTACAGCTCCGGGCAAATCCCGTTAACTGCTGCAGGGATGATGGTCGAAGGTGATATTAAAGCACAGACCCACCAGGTTTTTGCGAATTTAAAAGCTGTATTGAAAGAAGCAGGAGCTTCATTGGAAACAGTTATTAAAGCGACAGTTTTTATAAAAAACATGGATGATTTTGCAGATATAAATGAAGTATATGGGGAGTATTTTTCGCACCATAAGCCAGCTCGCTCTTGTGTTGAAGTAGCAAGACTGCCAAAGGATGCTCTAGTTGAGATAGAAGTAATTGCGCTTGTCAAATAGCTGACAGGCGTTTTTTTATTAATGGAATGAATTTCATAAAGCAATTCTTTAACTGAAAAACGAACAGTTATTGAAAATTAAGATAGTATTATTCGTTTCCTATCGCAATACTCGTGTTTATGTAGACAACTTCATTCTATTTTCGGTTTAGCTTATTACATTGTGAAATTTACTCAATTGCGCGAATTCACCCCAATTTTTAAAAAATTTTTTATTCGCAAAGCAGGAAATTGGGAAGTTTTGTTGAATAACTTAACTAGTTTTCTATCTAGGGAAAAAGGTGGTGAACATTATGGAAGTTACTGACGTAAGATTACGCCGCGTTAATACGGATGGCCGCATGAGGGCTATTGCCTCAATCACTTTGGACAATGAATTCGTTGTTCACGATATCCGTGTTATTGATGGAAACAATGGTTTATTTGTCGCAATGCCAAGCAAACGTACTCCGGACGGGGAGTTTCGTGATATTGCACATCCGATCAATTCGGGAACTCGCGGGAAGATCCAAGAAGCTGTTTTAGCAGAGTACCACCGATTAGGTGAATTAGAAGTCGAATTTGAAGAAGCTGGAGCTTCCTAAAAAGATAAACAGCAAGGGCCTACTTCATGAGTCAGGCTCTTTTTGATGAATAAAACTTCTTATTTATCTTAATTGCGTTTAGCTTCAAATTATAAATACCGATGCCGAAAATTGGCTAAGATAGGAACAAGCGGTTTTAGGCTTGTCTCCGCGATAGGAACAAGCGGTTTAGGCTTGTCTCCGCGATAGGAACAAGCGGTTTAGGCTTGTCTCCGCGACGGGACTAACGGCTTTAGGTTTGTTTTTAAAACACATTCACTTTTCTTTTCAATTTCCCCTGTGACACACCTTTAAACATCATTCCCGCAAAATTTTAAGGCTCACCAGTTTGTTTTATTTCCCATTTCCTGATGACAAAAATATGTACTTTCTGTTCCATCCTTGAAATAAGCCGCTTTTTAAGATATATTCTTAATGGGTAAAAAGGTAAATTGGAGGCTTATAAATGTTAACTAGATATGCCGTAATTTTAGCGGCCGGCCAGGGGACAAGAATGAAATCAAAGCTCTATAAAGTGCTTCATCCTGTTTGCGGCAAACCTATGGTGCAACACGTTGTAGATCAAGTATTAAAACTTAATATAAAAGAAATGGTAACAATCATTGGCCACGGTGCTGAAGACGTCAAGAGCCAGTTGGGTGAAAAAAGCAGCTATGCATTGCAAGCGGAGCAATTAGGGACAGCGCATGCTGTTATGCAGGCGAAAGAAATCTTAAGCGGCAAAGAAGGGGTAACCGTTGTCGTCTGCGGTGACACTCCATTAATAAGGTCGGAAACAATTGAAGCCCTTTTCACGCACCATGAACAGACGGAAGCGAAAGCCACGGTGCTAACTGCCTGGGCCAACGATCCAACCGGGTATGGGCGGATTATCAGAAACGGGGAAGGGTTTGTCGAAAAAATTGTTGAGCATAAAGATGCTTCATTAGAAGAACGAAACATTCACGAAATTAACACTGGTACCTATTGTTTTGACAATAAACATTTGTTTGAAGCACTGCAAAATGTTTCAAATGATAATGTCCAGGGTGAATATTACTTGCCTGATGTGATTGAAATTCTCAAAAAACAAGGCGAAACGGTAAGCGCATATCAAACCGCTGATTTTGGTGAAACACTTGGTGTTAATGACCGGGTTGCACTCGCAGAAGCAGAGCGGCTCATGAAGCTGAGAATTAATGAAGCCCATATGCGAAACGGGGTAACTTTGATTGACCCGCTCAACACTTATATCGGGCCTGATGTCATTATCGGGCAGGACACAGTTATTTATCCGGGGACGATACTGGCGGGAAAAACGGTTGTTGGGGCAGAAAACAAGCTTGGACCGGGAACGGAAATCAAGGATTGTCAAATAAGTGACCATACCGTGATTCGCCAATCCGTCGCGCATGACAGCGTTATTGGCTCGCACGTCAATATTGGCCCGTTTGCCCATATACGCCCGCAATCCGACATTCATGATGAAGTCAAAATCGGCAATTTTGTTGAAATTAAGAAAGCTGTGTTTGGTAAAGCCAGCAAAGCTTCCCATCTCAGTTATATAGGTGATGCAGAGGTTGGCAGCGATGTAAATATTGGCTGCGGATCGATAACCGTAAATTATGACGGGAAAAACAAGTTTTTAACGAAAATCGAAGACGGTGTCTTTATCGGCTGTAACTCAAATCTTGTCGCACCAGTTACTATTGGTAAAGGTGCTTATGTAGCGGCCGGCTCGACGATCACGGAGGATGTTCCAGGTGAAGCATTGTCGATAGCCCGGGCCCGTCAAGTTAATAAAGAGAACTATGTTCAAAATTTAAATATAAAGAAATAAGCCATTTGGAGGTCCCGCATGTCGAACCAGTATTTAGATCCAAACCTTAAAGTTTTTACGCTTAATTCGAACCGGCAGCTTGCAACCGAAATTGCGAAAGTGATCGGTGTGGAGTTAGGGAAATGCTCTGTCACCCGTTTTAGTGACGGTGAAATTCAAATAAACATTGAAGAAAGCATTCGCGGTTGTGATGTATTTGTAATTCAATCTACAAGCCTGCCTGTAAATGAGCATTTGATGGAATTGTTAATCATGATTGATGCGTTAAAGCGCGCTTCGGCGAAAACCATCAATCTTGTCATGCCGTATTACGGTTATGCGCGCCAGGACCGTAAAGCAAGGGCCCGTGAACCAATTACAGCAAAATTGGTGGCAAACCTTCTTGAGAAGGCCGGTGCGACCCGTGTGATCACGCTCGACCTGCACGCTCCGCAAATTCAAGGATTTTTCGATATCCCAATCGATCATTTAATGGGTGTACCGATTTTATCCGAGTACTTTAAAAACAAAAAAGGGCTAAATGATATCGTCATTGTCTCTCCTGATCATGGCGGGGTTACAAGAGCAAGAAAAATGGCGGAACGGTTAAAGGCACCGATTGCGATCATTGATAAACGCCGTCCAAAGCCAAATGTTGCCGAAGTAATGAACATTGTCGGGAATATCGAAGGGAAGGTCGCGATCTTAATTGACGATATAATCGATACTGCCGGAACAATCACCCTTGCTGCCAATGCATTAGTCGAAAATGGTGCATCAGAAGTATTTGCATGCTGTACTCACCCGGTACTATCAGGCCCGGCCATTGATCGGATTGAAAACTCGAAAATCAAGGAGCTTGTTATCACCAATTCAATTGCATTGCCGGAGGAGAAGAAAAGCGGAAAAATCGTTCCTCTTTCAGTTGCACCTTTAATCGGCGAAGCGATTATCCGCGTCCATGAGGAGCAGTCGGTCAGCACCCTTTTTGATTAAAAATTTACGTAAGGCTCTCCTTCTGGGCAAGTGAAGTTGTATGGTTAAATCGGAACAAGTACTTCAGGATATCACCATCAAGTGTTTAGCGACTCTTTATTTAGGGCATTTTTATTAATAGTATTTGCACTACAAATTAGGGAGGGGACTTTTTGATGAGTACAGTCTTGCAGGCAATGGAACGTTCAGATTTTCGCAATTCAAGTTTAAGAGAGCTTCGTGAACAAGGGAATATTCCAGCGGTTGTTTATGGAACGAAAGTTGATAATAAATCAGTTTATATCAGCTCAGCAGATTTAATTAAGACGATCCGCGAAATTGGCAGAAATGGTATCATTTCTTTAGATATTAACGGAAGCAAGCATGAAGTAATCTTAAGTGACTATCAGCATGATCCTTTAAGGAATGAAATTATTCATGCTGATTTCAGGGCGGTTGACATGTCTTCCGAGATACATGCTGAGGTCAGGCTGGTGCTTGTCGGCGACGCCGCTGGTGTTAAGGATGGGGGAGTTATGCAGCAGCCTGTCCACGCTGTTACGATTACGGCGAAACCAAATCAAATTCCGCCAGCAATTGAGGTCGATGTAACCAACCTTCAAATTGGCGAAAACTTAACAATTGGGGATATAACATCCGACCGCAATTATCAAATAAACCATGATCCAGAGGAAGTCATTGTCTCCATTCTCCCTCCAAAACAAGAGGAAGAAGGGGATCAACAGGAAGGCGGTACTCCTGAAAATGAACAAGGCGGACCAGCAAAGCCAAGTGAAGAATAAGACGAAAGCCTTTACTTCTGCACAGCAAGTCGGCAGTAAGTCGCAACAAAACCAGGCGTAACCTCAAGGGTTACGTCTTTTACAGTTTATATATTGCAGAAGCTCGAGTGATAGGGAATTTTAGGTTTGTTTTCGTAATAGGAACAAGCAGTTTGTAGTGTGTTACCAAGGCGTTTGGCACTTTTTAAAAACTTTATAAATTATAGTTTGGGCGTATCGATGTCGAGTTCCAATGTTCAGGACATACTAGTGCCGGCCAATGCCACAGGACCTGACGTGTTTGTCATCCAGCGGGGTGCCGGAGCTGAACAAGAAGCTTGCGTTTTTCTTATAAGGGGTGGGATAATGAAAATCATTGCAGGACTGGGAAACCCGGGTAAACAGTATGAGCAGACAAGGCATAATATCGGCTTCGCGATCATTGATCTTCTGTCTGCGCGTCTTAACATTCCTGTTGACCAATCAAAATTTAAAGGGATATATGGAATTGGCCATGTGAACGGACAAAAGGTAATTCTTTTAAAGCCGCTTACGTATATGAATTTATCAGGAGAATCAATCCGGGCCGTTCTCGATTATTATGATGCCGGTTTGGATGATTTATTGATTATATATGACGATCTCGATTTGCCGGTTGGAAAAATCAGATTGAGGCAAAAGGGAAGTGCCGGTGGCCACAATGGGCTAAAATCAACGATAGCCCATTTGGGATCCCAGGAGTTTAAAAGAATCAGGGTCGGTGTCGGCAGGCCTCCACACGGTATGAATGTGCCCGACTATGTGCTTGGTCGGTTTTTAAAGGAAGAACAGGAAGTTATCGACGAAGTGGCCGGCCAGTGTGCAGATGCATGCGAAGCATGGCTGCAAAAACCATTTCTTCAAGTGATGAACGATTTTAATCAATAACGATTTCATTATTTTGTTATTGTCTTCATACAATAAGCCAAAATGAATAAGTTCCTTCCATCATGTAGATAATAGGACTATTATTAATTGTAATAGGGAGGGACAGGCATGGCTATTCATTACCATTGCCGTCATTGCGGAGTGAAAATCGGCAGCCTTGATAAAATGGCCGTTCACTCGGAAAGTCTCGGCTTCCATAAGCTGACGGATGAAGAGAGGCAAGAGATGATTTCTTACGAACTGACCGGGGATATCAAAATTAAATCGATCTGTGAGGATTGTCAGGAAGGACTCGACAAGAATCCCGATTATCATCAATATGATTTTATTATTCACTAAGCTTTGGAAAGCCATCCAAAGCGTTTTTCTGTTTTAATTAAAACCAACAACCGGTATACGGCAAACAGTTAAAACTTGCTGTACCGCAGAAAACACAACAAGGCAAAGGTGTTTTGAAGAGGAGGCTTTATCAATGCAAGCCATTAAAAGGCTATTAAATAAGCAAGATGATATTCAATCAATCATTAATGGACTGACAGGAGGATTAAGAGAACAGCTTGTGGCCGGTCTTTCCGGTTCAGCAAGGACGATGTTTCTGGCATCGGTGTATGAACGGACGGAGAAGCCGATCCTGGTGATAACACACAATTTGCTCCAGGCACAGAAGCTTTTTGATGATATTGTTCATTTATTGGGAGAAGAGCAAGTTTATTTATTTCCTGCCAATGAATTGATTGCTGCAGAAATGGGAATAGCAAGCCCTGAGCTTAGGGCGCAGCGTTTGGAAGCGCTAAATCATTTAGCTGTCCGGAAACGTGGAATTACTATTGTGCCGATTGCGGGGTTACGCAAAATATTGCCCCCAAAATCGCTATGGAATAAGAGCCGGCTTTCGTTGCAGGTCGGCGATGAAATCCAGTTGGAAGAGATGCTGCATCAATTTATCACAATGGGATATCTTCGCTCCGAAATGGTGTCTGCTCCAGGTGAATTTAGTATTAGAGGCGGAATTATTGATATCTACCCTTTAACCGAAGTTGATCCGCTCAGAATTGAGCTGTTTGATACAGAAATTGATTCGATCCGGACTTTTTCGTTAGACGATCAGCGCTCAAAGGATAAACTCAGTTCTATTTCGATCAATCCGGCAACCGAGCTGCTTTTAGAATCTGAACATTTTGCCCGAATTATTGCAAAACTGGAAACCGGTCTCGCAGGCAGCCTGAAGAAAATAAAGGACGACAAAATAAAAACGTTATTGTCGCAACAAATCGGCTTCGAACTCGAACAGCTAAGAAATGGCCAAAAACCTGAACAAGTATTTAAGTACCTTTCGTTTGCCTATGAAAATGAAAATAGTTTAGTAGATTATCTGCCTGAAAACGGACTCGTTTTTATTGATGAAATAAGCCGGGTTCAAGAGATGAATGACTCACTGGAACGGGAAGAGGCCGAGTGGTACACAAGCCTGCTTGGCGAAGGAAAAGTGATTCATGATGTGAAAATATCGCATCAGCTTCAGCCGCTCCTTCATCAATCACATCGGCCAATCGTTTATATGTCGCTGTTTTTAAGACATGTACCGAATACAAATCCACAGAATATCGTTAATATTTCGTGCAAGCAAATGCAAAACTTTCATGGGCAAATGAATGTGCTAAAAGGTGAGGTTGAGCGCTGGAGGAAAGGCAATTATTCAATCATTTTTCTCGGACCTGATAAAGAAAGAGTAAAAAAGCTTGAACGTGTTCTTGAGGATTATCAAATAGAAGCGACAATCATTCATCATGATCATGACTTAATACAGGCAAAAGCCCAGATCGTTGAAGGAAATCTGCATACTGGCTTTGAGCTGCCGATTCAAAAAATCGCTGTTATTACAGAAGAAGAGCTTTTTAATAAACGACCTAAAAAGCCGTCGCGCCGGCAAAAGCTTTCCAATGCAGAGCGAATTAAAAGCTATTCGGAACTAAGGGTCGGGGACTATGTGGTCCATGTAAACCATGGAATTGGTAAATATTTGGGTATTGAAACACTTTTAATCAATGGCTTGCATAAAGATTATCTGCATATTCGCTATCAGGGGAGCGACAAATTGTATGTTCCCGTTGAGCAAATTGACCTTGTCCAGAAATATGTTGGTGCAGAAGGAAAAGAACCAAAAATTTATAAACTGGGCGGGAGCGATTGGAAACGGGTTAAGAAAAAAGTTCATGCGTCCGTTCAAAATATTGCTGATGATTTAATTAAGCTGTATGCAGAACGCGAAGCTGCCAGGGGTTATGCGTTTGCGCCGGATGGTGACATGCAGAGAGAGTTCGAGACTGCATTTGCTTATCAGGAGACGGTTGATCAGCTGCGTTCAATTCACGAAATTAAAAAGGATATGGAGCGGGAGCGCCCGATGGATCGCCTCCTATGCGGCGATGTGGGCTATGGGAAAACAGAAGTGGCCATTCGAGCCGCTTTTAAAGCGATAGCTGATGGTAAGCAAGTAGCGTTTCTCGTTCCAACAACGATTCTCGCTCAACAGCATTTTGAAACGCTGCGTGAGAGATTTCAGGATTATCCGATTAAGATAGGCCTTCTAAGCCGTTTTCGGACGCGGAAACAGCAAACGGAAACGTTGAAAGGACTTAAGGCTGGCATAGTTGATATCGTTGTGGGCACACATCGGATTCTTTCAAAAGATGTCACCTACCGCGATCTCGGCCTGTTGATTATAGATGAAGAGCAGCGATTTGGCGTAACACATAAAGAAAAGATTAAACAACTGAAAACCAATGTCGATGTTTTAACATTAACAGCAACTCCGATTCCGCGCACCCTCCACATGTCGATGCTTGGAGTAAGGGATCTTTCTGTTATTGAAACGCCACCTGAAAACCGCTTTCCTGTCCAAACCTATGTAATGGAGTACAATGGCGGCCTGGTCAGGGAATCAATTGAGAGAGAGCTGGCCAGAGGCGGTCAAATCTATTTTCTTTACAACCGGGTTGAAGATATTGAAAGAAAAGCGGAGGAAATTTCGATGCTTGTTCCAGATGCCCGCGTTGCTTATGCTCACGGACAAATGTCCGAAAATGAACTCGAATCAGTGATGCTTGGTTTCCTTGAAGGTGAATTTGATGTTCTCGTCAGTACGACGATTATTGAGACGGGAGTGGATATACCAAACGTTAATACATTGATCGTGTATGATGCTGATAAAATGGGTCTTTCCCAGCTTTACCAGCTGAGAGGACGGGTGGGCCGCTCAAACCGGGTCGCATACGCTTATTTCACTTATCGAAAGGATAAGGTATTAAGCGAAGTAGCAGAAAAGCGGCTGCAGGCCATTAAAGAATTTACGGAGCTCGGCTCTGGCTTCAAAATTGCGATGCGCGATTTATCGATTCGCGGGGCCGGGAATTTATTAGGGGCAGAGCAGCATGGCTTTATTGATTCTGTCGGGTTTGATTTATATTCCCAAATGCTGAAGGAAGCCATTGAAGAACGAAAAGGCGATTACGAAGTAACGAAAACATCTTCAATTGAGATTGATGTGGAAGTAGATGCCTATATCCCTGACACGTATCTGTCGGATGGCCATTTAAAAATTGAGATGTATAAACGATTCAGGGGGATTGAATCCCTTGAAGATTTACAAGAATTACAGGATGAAATGAGGGACCGTTTCGGAGATTATCCTGATGAAGTTTCCTACCTGTTTCAAATTGCTGAGATGAAGGTCCTCGCTCAGCAGTCGGGTGTAGAGCTGATCAAACAAACAAAACACGAAGTGTTAATTTTACTTTCTGAAAAAGGAAGCAGTCGGATTGATGGGCAAAAACTTTTTCAGTTAAGCAGCAAGTACGGCAGAATGATCGGACTGGGAATGGATGGGCAGAAGCTGAAAATGGTTCTTCATATTAAAGGGATCGAAGCAAAGGAATGGTTAAATGCTGCATTCGTGATGATTAATGGCCTTCATGAAGCCAGTAAAGACCATGTTGGACAGTAATTCTCTATGGAAAAGATTTCATTTGTAACCAAATTGTAATGATAACGATGTTTTATCCGGTTTGGACGGGGGTATTTTATCCGTGTGCAGCTATTCTGACTGGTATGATTAACCGTATTTGCCATCTTTATCACAAAGGAGAAAAAAATGAAGTCTGTGTATAGAACTCTTCTTATGAAAGATACTAAGTTCAAACTTGGTGATGTTTTCATATTAAGGCAACATGAATCATGGCCAATAAAAAAAAATCATCATATGAAAGTGGGGCAACAGTGAATGAAAGCAACGGGAATAGTGCGTCGAATTGATGATTTGGGTCGTGTCGTCATCCCTAAAGAAATTCGCAGAACACTGCGAATCCGCGAAGGGGACCCATTAGAGATTTTTGTGGATCGTGATGGAGAAGTCATCTTGAAAAAATATTCCCCAATCAGCGAATTGGGAGATTTTGCGAAAGAATATGCTGAAGCGTTATATGATAGCTTGGGAAATCCAGTTTTAATTTGTGACAGGGATACTTATATAGCCGTTGCAGGCGGTTCAAAGAAGGATTATTTAAACAAAAATATCAGTGATCTCGTGGAAAAAACAATGGAAGACCGTAGCTCTGTCCTGACCAACCAGCAATCGACTGTGTCTTTGGTTGATGGGAATGAAGAACCTGTTTCAGCTTACACGATCGGCCCAATTATAGCAAATGGTGATCCTATTGGCGCAGTCATGATTGTTGCCAAAGAAGGATCTCTTGGTGAAGTGGAACAGAAAGCAGTAGAAACGGCTGCAGGCTTTCTGGCAAGGCAAATGGAGCAATAATATATAGGGTGGGAAAAATAATTCTCAGATGAAAGGGGTAGCAATAAATGCTGCCTTTTTTCTTTTACATAAAATTGAGGCAAAATTGGTTTGATCAACACAGCCTTTTTCACTATGTTATAATTATCGATATTCCATTTTTGGAAGGAGAGGGGCGATGAAGCCCGGAAACGATTCAAAACAATTATTAAGAGGGGCATTCATTCTTACCGTTGCCGCTCTGTTAACGAAAATACTAAGTGCCGGCTATCGGATTCCTTTTCAAAACATTACCGGTGATATCGGTTTTTACATATATCAACAAGTTTACCCATTTTATGGACTGGCACTGATCCTGTCCACTTATGGTTTTCCGGTTGTGATTTCGAAGCTTTATACTGAACGGAAGTGGGATAAAGAGCCTGCGGCAGGGCCAAGGCTTCTGATCTTCTCGTTTATCTATTTGTTTATTTTCGGCTTGATTGCGTTTTTTGGTCTATATTTTCAGGCGGAGTGGATTGCAGCTTCAATGGGTGATCACAAGCTTGCCGGTCTTTTTCGAATTATCTCATTTGTTTATTTACTGTTTCCATTTATCGCTGTTTTACGTGGGTATTTTCAAGGGCAGGGCAATATGGTGCCGACAGCTGTTTCGCAGGTTGGTGAACAGTTATTAAGGGTTATAACGATCCTGCTGCTGGCCATTCTGTTGACGGAAAAAGGATTTTCCCTCTACCATATAGGCGGTGGGGCAGCATTCGGGTCTATTACTGGTGGAATTGCTGCAGCTATCATTCTCGGATATTTTTTCATCTATAAAAGAAAGCAACAAAAGTTATGTAGAATTTCATTTAGTTATCATGAATGGACAGAAGCAAAAGATATAGCGAAAGCATTAACGGTTCAGGGATTTGCAATCTGTATTTCGGGAATGTTGCTTATTTTTCTGCAGCTGGCAGATTCGTTGAATTTATATTCCCTGCTTGTCAGTTCAGGGATTGATGGAGATGAAGCGAAAAAGCTCAAAGGAATCTATGATCGCGGGCAGCCGCTCCTCCAGCTGGGGACTGTGGTTGCCACTTCTTTATCTTTATCGCTCGTTCCGCTTATTGCAAGCAGCGCTTTTCGTCACAAAAAGGAACTTTTAAAGGAAAAAATCGCATTAGCCTTGCAAATCAGCATTGTTGCCGGAGCTGGAGCTACTTTTGGCTTATCCGTCATTATCCGGCCCGTTAACCAAATGCTGTTTGAAAATACATTAGGCTCAAATGTTTTAGTCCTTTTAAGTTTAATCATTTTGATGAGTTCGGTCATCATTACGATTTCAAGTGTATTGCAGGGGCTTGGCTTTTCGCTCTATCCGGCTGTCGTCATTTTATTGGGGTTCGCCGGGAAATGGATGTTGAATATTTGGCTTGTGCCTGTTTTTGGAACGATGGGTGCAGCTCTTGCTTCGAATATTTCACTTGTATTCATGTTAATACTGATGATTGTAAAATTAAGAAATGAAACAGGGATCACCTTTTTGCCAGCCCGTTTCTACTTGATTACCGGATTTGCGCTGGCTGTGATGGTCGCGGCATTAAAAGTCTTCCTCTGGGGAACTGGCGCTATTGGCTTTTCAGGTGAAACAAATCGAATCGGCGCTGCTGCCCAGGCACTGCTCGGCGCCGGGCTTGGCGGTTTTCTTTATTTGTCAGTTATTTTAAAAAGATCTGTTTTCAAAGAGGAGGAGCTCGTACTGTTCCCGCTTGGGAGCAGGCTGGCGTGGTTATTGCCTAACAGGAACAGGAGACGAAGCGAATGAATAAGAAGATTGTTGTTGTCGGCCTTGGTGCCGGAGATATCGACCAACTTCCACTCGGGATTTATAATAAGCTTATCCAGGCAGATGTTGTTTACTTAAGAACAAGGGAACATCCGGTTGTGCAAGCGCTTGAAAAAGAGGGTGCGGTGTTCCGCTCTTTTGATTCAATTTATGAAAAACACGAGCAATTTGAGGATGTTTATCATGAAATTGCAGAGACATTGTTTGCATCAACAGAAAAAGATCCGCTCATTTATGCGGTGCCTGGACATCCTCTCGTTGCTGAAAGAACCGTCCAGCTTTTGCTCGAAGGTGGAAGCAGCCGGGGGATTGAGATAGAAATAGGCGGTGGCCAAAGCTTTATTGATTCGCTGTTTCAAGCTGTCCGCATTGATCCGATTGAAGGCTTTCAGCTTTTAGACGGAACCGACTTACAGAAAGATGCATTGCAGATCACCCAGCATATCATGATTGCTCAAGTGTATGACCAATTCGTCGCTTCCAATGTGAAGCTGACCTTGATGGAGCTGCTGCCTGATGATTACGAAGTCGCGATTGTGACCGCAGCGGGCAGCGCAAATCAACAGATTAACAAGGTGCCGTTATTTGAACTGGACAGGGAAATTGGCTTAAACAATTTAACTACGGTCTATGTGCCACCCGTTGCCCGCGAAGAGATTTTATATAAGCAATTCAGCAAACTCCGCCAGGTTATTGCCGAGCTGCGCGGACCGAATGGCTGCCCGTGGGATAAAAAACAAACTCATCAATCGTTAAAAAAATACTTAATAGAAGAATCGTATGAATTAATTGAAGCGATTAACCTAAATGACATAGACAACATCATTGAAGAGTTGGGTGATGTGCTTCTTCAAGTGATGCTCCATGCCCAGATCGGCGAAGATGAGGGTTACTTTTCAATCACGGATGTCATTGAAGGAATAACGGCAAAGATGATTCGACGCCACCCCCATGTTTTTGCTGAAATAAATGCGGACACAGAGGCTGAAGTATTAAAAAACTGGCAAAAAATCAAGGAACAAGAGAAAGGAACATCAACATCACGGCTCGATGGAATCGGCAAAGGTCAGCCCAACTTGTTAAAAGCTGAATCGCTGCAGCGGGAAGCGGCTAAAGTCGGATTTGACTGGCAGGAGATAACGCCGGCCTGGGAGAAGGTAAAAGAAGAAGTTTGCGAACTTGAAGCAGAGTTAACAAAAACCAGTCCGGACGAGAATTTAATCAAGGAATATGGAGATTTGCTTTTTGCCCTAGTCAATGTGGCCCGTTTTTTTGCTATAAATCCGGAAGAGGCGCTTTTTGAAGCGAACCAAAAGTTTATCAGGAGATTTTCCTATATTGAAAATAAAGTGGCCGAAAGCGGTCGGACATTTGAGGATTTTACGTTGGCAGAATTGGATTATTACTGGGATGAAGCAAAAAAAGCAGGTTTATAATGATGATGGAAGGGGAGAGTGAGAAAGATGCGGTTGGATAAGTTTTTGAAGGTTTCACGGTTAATTAAAAGGCGGACTTTGGCAAAGGAAGTATCCGATCAAGGAAGGATATTGATAAACGGCCAGCAGGCTAAAGCGAGTTCAACAGTTAAAGTTGGCGATGAATTAAAAATCCGATTCGGGCAAAAGCTCGTTACCGTAAAAGTTGAGCGGCTTCAGGAAATGAGCCGAAAGGAAGAAGCGGCCGAAATGTATACGATTCTCAAGGAAGAGAATGCCGGTGCTTCAGGAAACGAATAGTCTTGAACCGGAATGAAACCAGATTGTTCTAACTTGGACACTTTCCTCATAGACATGTACAAAAAGGTTGTACTATGTGATTCGGGGGATGGATAATGAGCCAATATTATGATCAAAATGCAGGTAAAAACACAACAGTACAAGAGCATGATGTCATCATGAGAGGAAGAAGGCTTCTTGAGATAACGGGTGTGAAGCAGGTGGAAAGCTTCGATAATGAGGAATTTTTGCTCGAAACGGTGATGGGCTTCTTAGCCATTAAGGGGCAAAACCTGCAGATGAAAAACCTGGATGTTGACAAAGGGGTCGTGTCCATTAAAGGCAAGATTTTTGACCTCGTATACTTGGATGAGCAGCATGGGGAGAAGGCTAAAGGGCTCTTTAGCAAGTTATTTCGATGACTCTCTCCACCCAATTCGTGACGATGATTACGATGATTGGAATGGGCAGCCTGTTTGGCGCCTGTCTTGATACTTATAACCGTTTTTTGCATCGTTCGGCAAGAAAGCGTTGGATCGTTTTTATCCATGATATTCTATTCTGGCTCCTGCAGGGGCTGGTTATCTTTTATGTTTTATATCTCATTAATCACGGAGAAATAAGATTTTACATTTTTATCGCCTTGCTCTGTGGTTTTGCTGCTTACCAAAGCTTATTCAAAAAGTTTTATTTAAAGCTGCTGGAAATAGCTATCGCAATCGTCATTGCGGTGTATAAAATTGTTGTGAAAAGCATCGAACTGCTGATATTCAGACCGTTGAAATCACTGGTATTATTTTTAATTTCAATCATCTTATTGTTGGCAAGAGGTGTTTTTTCTCTTGCCAAACTCGGGCTGTCCATTTTATTATTTATAACAAAGGTATTTTGGAAGCCAGTTAAGCTGTTATTTCTCTTTGTTTGGAAACTTTTACCGAAAAATGTTAAAAAAATCGTCGAGAAGTTATATAATAATCTAAAAGGGTTTTGCGTTCGGATCAAGAATTATATTGAGACAGTGCGAAATAGATGGAAGAAAACGAAATGATAAGGAGGCCGACAACATGAGTGCCATCAGAAAACGAAAAGTTGCAAGAATCCAAACAACCTATGCGAAACAGCAGGAAACGGCAGAACTCTCTGCCCAATCACGGCGTAAACTTCTTTTCAGGCGGCTGGCTGCTTTTTTTGTTTTGGCCATTATCATCTCTTTTTCGATGATTTCAACACTCATCGCCCAATCTTCCACTATTGAAGAAAAACAAGTGGAAAAAGAGAAGCTGCTGCAACAGCTTGCGAAATTGGAAAAAAACCAGGTTGTGCTTGAAGAAGAAATCGTCAAGCTCCATGATGATGAGTATATTGCGAAGCTGGCAAGAAGGGAGTATTTTCTTTCAGATATTAATGAAATCATTTTTCAACTACCGGAAGATAAAAAGGTAAATTCTTCTGAAGAGTAGGTTTATTGACACTCTTTTTTTTAGTTTTGTATAATATAGAATAAGTATGATTTTTTTATATCCTTAAGGAGGAAACATCTTTTTATGTCAATTGAAGTAGGCAGCAAGTTACAGGGAAAGGTAACAGGGATTACAAATTTCGGAGCGTTTGTGGAGCTGCCGGATGGATCAACTGGTTTAGTGCATATCAGTGAGGTTGCTGATAACTATGTTAAGGACATCAATGATCACCTGAAGGTAGGCGATCAGGTTGAGGTAAAAGTTATCAATGTCGAAAAGGATGGAAAGATTGGTTTATCCATCAAAAAAGCAGTAGACAGACCAGAAGCATCAAAACCACAATCTTATTCGCCACGTCCACCGCGCCAGGGAGGCCCTCGGCCAGGCGGTCCCCGTCAAGGGAGAGCCAACGATCAACGTGTGAACAGCAGAGGCGAAAACTTTGAATCAAAAATGGCCCGCTTCCTAAAAGACAGTGAAGACCGTTTATCATCTTTAAAGCGCAACACAGAATCTAAGCGTGGAGGCAGAGGTGCCAGAAGAGGTTAACTTGCTGCTTATTTAAATAGATAGCAGGTTCTATCCGCTACTAATATATATTTATGAAGACAGGCTGTTCCCGGGCTTGTCTTTTTTACATAAAAAAAAGAAGCTCCAGAGTAATGACGCTCGGGAGCTTCTTTGGTTACTATGCTGCTGCTTATCGTTGCGTTTAATGTATGACCCGTACGGGATTCGAACCCGTGTTACCGCCGTGAAAGGGCGGTGTCTTAACCGCTTGACCAACGGGCCGTCATATTAGATATGGTAGCGGCGAAGGGGATCGAACCCCCGACCTTACGGGTATGAACCGTACGCTCTAGCCAGCTGAGCTACACCGCCATAGATTTTTTGGCACAAGAAATATAATACATAGTAAAAAAGGCTATGTCAACTAGATTTTCAGAGGAAAATGTCGCCTGCCAAATACATATTGTCGTGAAATATTTCTATCAGATAATAACGCTGAATTTAATCATGCATCACAGGTCGATAAATGAGAAATTAGCCTCTAATCGACCTGGATAAAAATGCTCAGGCACATTCATTATTAAAGAATTTTCGATGAATGAGTCGAACGAAATTTAATGGGTTGTCCGGCATTTTGACAAACTTTTATAAACGACACTCTTATAATTGTGGCAATAATATGAAAACGAGGAGTGGGGTTTATGGGAAAGGTCGAACGGAATCTGATAGAACCCGTCGCGGAGGTAAATTTTGAAGGTCCTAAAATAGAACTCGCCAATGGTTTACATAAATTTCAATTAAAACTCGAAGCGTTTTTTCTGAAAAACGGTTTCCTTTTGCTGTTGATTGGATTCTTGCTGGGGAGAGCGCTGATATTGGCACAGCTTACACCATTCAGCCTTGCTTTTTTTGCGGCAGTTTATTATGTCAGGAGGGATAAGGCTCCGCTGGCGCTCATTGGCGTCCTGGCAGGTGCAGCGACTTTATCCATAACGGAGGCGGCAATTACCGGGGGAATAGCAGCCCTTTTTTTAATCGTTTTTCGGATCACAAAGAAATGGTTAAAAAATGAACTGAAAGCAATGCCGCTCTATGTCTTATTTGTTTTATTAAGCGGAAAGCTAGCTTCCGGATTCGTGATCACCGGGCAGATCACTCTTTTTGATGGACTGATGTCCGGAGTCGAAGCCAGTCTTGGCTATATCTTGACCTTAATTTTTTTACAGAGCCTTCCGTTGTTGTCGCCAAGTAAACGGAGGCAATCACTCAAAACAGAGGAAATTGTCTGCTTGATTATTATGCTTGCATCTGTGATGACAGGAACAATTGGCTGGTCGGTTTATGATCTATCTGTCGAACATATTATGTCACGCTATCTTGTTCTGTTGTTTGCGTTTGTGGCCGGAGCGACTGTAGGCTCGACAGTTGGTGTAGTAACAGGCTTGATCTTTAGCCTTGCCAACGTTACGAGTTTTTTCAATATGAGCCTGCTCGCATTTTCCGGCCTGCTGGGCGGCCTTTTAAAAGAAGGCAAAAAGATAGGGGTGGCAATTGGTTTATATATTGCAACCCTGCTGATCGGCATGTATGGAGAAGGTGGAGAACTGCTGACAACGACCATTCTGGAAACATCGGCAGCTGCTTTTTTATTCTTTCTAACTCCATCGGCATTGACATCGAGGCTTGCCAAATATATTCCGGGAACTCCCGAATATGCGGCAGAACAACAGCAATATATGAGAAAAATGCGGGATGTGACAGCGCAGCGCGTTGCCCAGTTTTCAACTGTTTTCCAATCTCTGTCACGAAGCTTCTCTTCCTTTGATGAATCGATGGCGGAGCGAGACTCTTCCGACCGGGAATTGGATTATTTTTTAAGCAATGTAACCGAAAAGACTTGCCAGACTTGTTTTAAGAAAGAGCATTGCTGGACGAGAAACTTTAATACAACCTATGATTACATGAAGGAAATTATGATGGAAATGGATCAAAATGCTGGAATTGTTTCGCAAGGGCTGACAAGGGAATGGGACAAGCATTGCTCGAGGTCGAAAAAAGTTTATGAAGTGATGCAGCAGCAGTTAACGTATTACCAGGCCAATCAACGCTTGAAAAAACAAGTCCAGGAAAGCCGAAGGCTCGTAGCAGACCAACTGTTAGGTGTTTCTGAAGTAATGGGTGATTTTGCAAAAGAGATTCAACGGGAACGGGAAAATCATCACAAGCAGGAAGAATTAATTCTTGATGCGCTCCGGGATTTTGGCATTCAAATTGAACAAGTCGAAATATATAGCCTGGAGCAGGGCAATGTCGATATTGATATGGCGATTCCGTACTGCAATGGGCATGGGGAATGTGAAAAGCTGATTGCCCCAATGCTGTCTGACATTTTGGAAGAAACGATTGTCGTGAACAAGGAAGAGTGCGGCAGCTATCCAGGCGGTTTATGCCAGATTACTTTTCGGTCTGCAAAAGCTTACATGGTTGAAACCGGCGTAGCACATGCGGCAAAGGACGGTGGTTTTGTTTCGGGTGATAGCTACTCGATGATCGAGCTCGGGACAGGGAAATTTGCAATTGCGATCAGCGATGGCATGGGAAACGGGGAAAGGGCCCATTCCGAAAGCCAGGAAACATTGTTGTTATTGCAGCAAATTTTGCAATCAGGCATTGAAGAAAAAGTAGCGATAAAATCAGTAAACTCGGTTTTATCCTTAAGGACCACAGACGAAATTTTTTCAACCTTGGATCTTGCCATGGTTGATTTGCAAAATGCCGCAATTAAATTCCTGAAAATTGGCTCAACTCCCAGTTTTATTAAGAGGGGCAGCAAAGTGATCAAGATTCAGGCAAGCAACCTTCCAATGGGATTTCTTCACGAATTTGAGGTCGATGTTGTCAGTGAACAACTCAAAGCCGGAGACCTTCTTATTATGATGAGTGATGGTGTGTTTGAAGGGCCGAAGCACGTCGAAAACTATGATCTATGGATGAAAAGAAAAATCCAGGAGCTGCAAACGGATGACCCGCAACAGGTTGCTGATTTAATTATGGAAGATGTGATCCGTTCCCGGACGGGTTTAATCGAGGACGATATGACAGTAGTTGTCGCGAAGATTCAACATAACACGCCGAAATGGTCGTCGATACCTGTTCAAGGCATTCGCAAAAGGGCCTGACCCCACAAAATTGCGTCTCTTCAGGAATATGTATAAATCCCTTCATTGTCGTCGAAAATGGTAACAATTCGAAGACGGAGGGGAACTCTATGAAAACGGGAACGTTAAAACAAATTTTACTTATTACTGATGGATGTTCGAATCACGGGGAAGACCCGGTCGCTATGGCGGCGTTAGCAAAGGAGCAGGGAATAACGGTCAATGTCATTGGAGTTATGGAACAGGATGTAATAGATGAACAGGGTATGAAGGAAATCGACAATATTGCGATGTCGGGAGGCGGCGTCAGTCAGGTCGTCTATTCCCAACAGCTGTCACAGACCGTGCAGATGGTAACGAGAAAAGCAATGACTCAAACACTGCAGGGTGTTGTTAATAAGGAGTTGCAGCAAATTCTTGGCCGCTCGCAAACAGTTGAGGATCTCCCGCCTGAGAAAAGAGGAGAGGTTATGGAGGTTGTTGACGAGCTGGGCGAGACGGTTGAATTAGAAGTGTTGATTCTTGTCGACACAAGTGCAAGCATGAAACATAAGCTTCCAACAGTAAAAGAAGCATTGTTGGACTTGTCCCTCAGCTTGAATGCCCGTACAGGCGATAATCAATTTTCGGTATTTGTATTTCCCGGGAAAAGGAATGATGTCGAAAAATTATTGGATTGGACACCAAAGCTTGAATCTCTGACAAGCATTTTTTCAAAGCTATCGACAGGAGGAATGACTCCTACCGGCCCGGCGCTCCGCGAAGCACTAACGTCATTCAAGAAAAAACGTTCGTTAAGGAGTCTGCTTTCTCGTGATGATGAACAATTCTTTGAAGAATCAATTTAAAGTAACCCCGGGTATGATCGTAAAAGGGAAATGGCACGGAAACCGTTATACAATCATAAAAGAGCTTGGCTGTGGAGCTAATGGGATTGTTTATTTAGCGGAATTTCAAAATCAGCATGTTGCAATCAAAATGAGCGAAAATGGAATGTCGATAACCTCAGAGGTCAATGTGTTAAAATCGTTTGCAAAGGCCCAGGGTTTAGCCCTTGGGCCTTCTTTACTCGATGTTGATGATTGGGAAACGAAAGCAGGCAAAATCTCTTTCTATACGATGGAGTATATCCATGGGCCGGATTTTATGTCCTTTATACAGCAAAAAGGGAAAGCGTGGGTAAGCGTCTTAGTGCTCCAGCTTCTATCAGACCTTGAAAAGCTCCATCAAAAAGGCTGGGTATTTGGCGACTTAAAGCCGGAAAACTTAATAATTACCGGTCCTCCTCCGACAATCAGGTGTATTGATGTTGGCGGAACAACGATTCAAGGAAGAGCGATTAAAGAGTTTACCGAGTTTTATGACAGGGGCTACTGGGGTTTGGGGTCCCGGAAAGCAGACCCAGCGTACGATTTGTTTGCGGCTGGAATGATCATCATTAATAGCGCCTATCCAAAAAGATTTGTAAAAACAACAGGGGGGCTTAACCAGCTGATTTCTGCGATCAGGCAAAAAAATGAACTTCAAAGCTATGAAAACATCATTAAGAAGGCTCTTGAAGGGCAATATCAATCGGCAGCAGCTATGAGGCATGATATTATAGAGATAAACCGCCGCGATAAAAACAAAGCCGTTCCTCATGCGGTTGGCAGCCGGGGGACTCGCCAGGCGCGGAGCCGCCAGACCTATAAAAAACAAAAAAAGAAGGGCAATTTAACCGAGACGGTCTTAGTTATTTTTGTTATTTTTATTCTGTATGCTGTTTACGTGTATGGGCAAATTTTATGAAACCTTTTTTTGTTTAACACGTACAAACTAACAATAAGGAACTTTTTATTTGTTTGTTGAACATGGCATAAGGGTAAATGGAACTAAATATTTTGGAAAGCCTAAGGAAGATTAAAAATGTTAGAAAAAAAGGTAGAGGATTTTCTTAAAAGCCATCGGCAAAATTTGCGAGGCAAGCGGATTCTGATTGGAGTCTCAGGCGGACCTGACTCTCTCGCTTTGCTTCATTATCTATGGAGCAGGCAGGCGAGCTGGGGACATACTGTTATGGCTGCTCATGTCGACCATATGTTCCGTGGAGAGGTATCATATAAAGAAGCGATGTTTGTAAAGGAGTTTTGTTTTCAGCGCAATATCCCATTTGAAATGGCGCAAATTAACGTAGCTGAATATATGGAGAAAACCGGGAAAAGTTCGCAAACAGCGGCGCGTGATTGCCGCTACGATTTTTACGAACAAGTAATAAACAACAACGATGTCGACCTTCTTGCACTTGGTCATCATGGCGATGACCAAATTGAAACGATACTGATGAGGCTTACACGTGGAAGCACAGGAATGGCAAGAGCTGGTATTTTGTTTAAACGTCCATTTGCCAATCGGGAAATTATCAGGCCGTTTTTGTGTGTTTCCAAGCAGGAAATTGAGGGTTATTGTCAGAGGCATCACCTGGAGCCGCGCCGGGATCACAGTAACGACAAAAGCATTTATTTACGAAACCGGTTTCGGATAAACGTCCTGCCATTCTTAAAAGATGAAAACCCACGCGTTCACGAGCAATTCCAGCGTTTTAGCGAGGAACTAAAGGACGATGAAGAGCTGTTGCGCGAATTAACTGTCCAAAAAATGAATACAGTAATCAAGAACAAGGATCCCGGCAAACTCACAATCGACCGCAAAACGTTTCGCGCAATGCCAATGCCTTTACAAAGGAGAGGGATTCAACTAATATTAAACTATCTTTATCAGGAAAAACCTGCTTCTCTTTCTGCTATACATATTGATCAAGTTCTTTCGCTGTTTAACAGCCCTCAACCTTCCGGAACACTGGATTTCCCTAACGACTTAAAAGTTGTCCGTTCTTATGATAATTGTCATTTTCAGTTTGAAAAGGCCGAAATACATCCTTTTTATATAGAAATTACAAAAACAGGAACAGTCAATTTGCCAAATGGAGGGGTTATCACAATAGAAACCGTCGAAGACTGCGAGTCCGATAACGGCTTGGACCGTTTTTGTTTTCAAAGCGGTGCTGTCCAATTCCCGATTATCATCAGGACCAGGAAGAATGGTGATCGTATGTCGATCAAAGGGATGACAGGGACAAAAAAGATAAAGGCTGTCTTTATTGATCGTAAGATTCCGCTGTCCGAACGGGAAGAATGGCCAATTGTAACGGATAAGGATGGCAATATCATCTGGCTGCCCGGCTTGAAAAAATCAAGCCTGCCTATTAAGAAATCCGACGATGCAAGCTATATCCTGTTAACATATAAAAAGCAATGATCTTCTAGGGGGCACACCATTTATGCACAATGATATTGAGAAAGTTCTAATTTCGGAAAAGGAGATCCAGGAAAAAATAAAGGATCTTGCCTTCGAGTTAACAGCAGAATATCAAGACCGTTTTCCACTGGCGATCGGTGTTTTAAAGGGAGCTTTGCCTTTTATGGGCGATCTCTTAAAACGAATTGATACCTATCTTGAAATGGACTTTATGGATGTTTCAAGCTATGGCAATGCGATGGTTTCTTCCGGTGAAGTAAAAATCTTAAAGGATTTAGACACATCGGTTGAAGGCAGGGATATTTTAATTATCGAAGATATTATCGACAGCGGCTTAACACTGAGCTATCTGGTTGAGTTGTTTCGCTACCGAAAAGCAAAATCAATCAAGATTGTCACGCTGCTTGATAAGCCATCCGGAAGAAGGGCTGATATTAGCGCTGATTATGTAGGATTTATCGTTCCTGACGAGTTTGTAGTGGGTTACGGTCTCGATTATGCAGAAAAGTATCGTAACCTTCCATATATTGGGGTTTTAAAACCGGAGGTATACAGCAATAATGTTTGAGCAAAAGCTATGAAGAGGAATTTCAGGCTGTCAAGAGAAACAAGCATTCACATAAGGGTTATTCCTTGTATCGACATGATTTTCTATGATACTATTTTATATAGTTTGTTTACTGTGGGAGGAGGTAAGAGATGAATCGGATCTTCCGTAATACCATCTTTTATTTATTAATATTTTTAGTCATTATTGGGGTTGTTAGCTTTTTTAGCGGCAGCAACGAACCAACAAAAGATATATCTTACGACACATTTGTAGAGCACCTGGAAAACGGAAAGATAGAGAATCTTTCGACAGAGCCTGTAAGGGGCGTTTATGAGGTGCGCGGACAGCTCGAAGGATATAAAGAAGACGAGTATTTCCTGACTTATGTTTGGCCGAGTGACACTATTCTTGACCGCATTAACGAAGCGGCCGCGGCCGGGGAAATTGATGTAGTTAACATCATGCCTGCCAAAGAAACGAGCGGCTGGGTAACATTCTTCACGTCGATTATTCCGTTTGTTATCATCTTTATCTTGTTCTTCTTCTTGCTGAACCAGGCTCAGGGCGGCGGCAGCCGGGTCATGAACTTTGGTAAAAGCAAGGCGAAGCTTTACAACGAAGATAAGAAAAAGGTCCGTTTCAAAGATGTTGCGGGTGCGGATGAAGAAAAACAAGAGCTTGTTGAAGTGGTTGAATTTTTAAAAGATCCCCGCAAATTTGCGGAACTTGGAGCACGTATTCCGAAAGGTGTCCTGTTAGTGGGCCCTCCAGGTACAGGGAAAACCCTGCTTGCTCGGGCTGTAGCCGGTGAAGCGGGCGTTCCGTTCTTCTCAATAAGCGGATCGGATTTTGTTGAAATGTTTGTCGGGGTTGGTGCATCCCGTGTTCGTGATTTATTTGAAACGGCTAAAAAAAATGCGCCGTGTATTATTTTTATTGATGAAATTGATGCAGTCGGACGCCAGCGCGGTGCCGGTTTAGGCGGAGGCCATGATGAGCGGGAGCAAACGTTGAACCAGCTCCTTGTTGAAATGGATGGTTTTGGTGCAAATGAAGGGATTATCATCATTGCAGCTACAAACAGACCTGACATTTTAGACCCGGCGTTATTGCGTCCAGGACGTTTTGACCGGCAGATTACGGTTGACCGGCCGGATGTTATTGGGCGGGAAGCGGTCCTCAAGGTTCATGCCCGCAATAAACCGCTTGAGGAGTCGGTAAACTTAAAGAGCATTGCTGCGCGGACACCGGGATTCTCCGGAGCTGATTTAGAAAATCTATTGAATGAGGCTGCGCTTGTAGCGGCCCGTCGAAACAAGAAGAAGGTTGACATGGAAGATATCGATGAAGCGACAGATCGGGTCATTGCCGGTCCGGCGAAAACGAGCCGTGTCGTTTCACAAAAAGAACGTAAAATTGTTGCCTTCCATGAAGCGGGACATACCGTTATCGGTTTAATGCTTGATGAAGCTGAAACCGTTCATAAAGTGACGATTGTACCTCGTGGACAGGCAGGCGGTTATGCAGTGATGCTGCCGAAAGAGGATCGTTATCTTATGACAAAGCCCGAGCTGCTTGACAAAATTGTTGGTTTGCTGGGCGGGCGTGTAGCCGAAGAAGTTGTCTTTGGCGAAGTGAGCACAGGAGCTCATAATGACTTCCAGCGTGCAACAGCAATCGCACGCCGGATGGTAACAGAATATGGGATGAGCGATAAGCTGGGGCCGCTTCAGTTTGGTCAAGGTCAAGGCGGACAGGTTTTCCTTGGCCGTGATATCCATAATGAGCAAAACTACTCTGATAAGATTGCTTATGAAATCGATCTTGAAATTCAGCGGATCATTAAAGATTGTTATGAAAAAGCAAAAAATGTTTTAACAGAAAATCGCGACAAGCTTGATTTAATAGCCACTACGCTATTGGAAGTTGAAACACTTGATGCTGAACAGATAAAATATTTGGTCGAGAACGGCAAATTGCCTGAACGTCCGGTTTCGCCTGCTGAAACAGGAGATAACGGCGATATCAAGGTGAATATTAATAGTAAAAAGGATGACGAACTTCCTCCTCAAGACCATGAGGGTATCAAGGAAATTCCAGTAGGAAGCGATCTGGATTCACCAAGAGATATTGATGAAGACCGCCGCAATTCGTAAATGAAACTGGTTCGCTGAACGTTTTACAATACTAAATATAAGATAGGGTGCTCTTAAAAAGGGCATCCTTTTTTTTGCTTCATTATAAAATCCTCGGTTATGGAGCAATTCTAGTCCACTGTGATATGTTATTTTCGCAACCTTTTTGGAATCTGTGATATGATGGGCAATGAAAAAACGAATATACAATGAAGTGGTGAGTCTGTTGATCTTTGTTTTTGATATTGGAAATACGAATATGGTACTCGGAGTTTTTGCCGGCGATGAGTTAAAGCACCATTGGCGGATAGAAACGAATCGTTCCAAAACCGAAGATGAATATGGAATGCTTATAAAATCCTTGTTTGAACACGAAAAACTTTCTTTTTCAGAAATAGATGGAATCATTATCTCTTCAGTTGTACCACCGATCATGTTTGTTCTCGAAAGAATGTGCCAAAAGTATTTTAACCTAAAGCCTCTTGTTGTTGGACCAGGCATTAAAACAGGTTTGAATATTAAGTATGAAAATCCCCGGGAAGTTGGGGCAGACCGGATTGTTAATGCAGTTGCGGCCATACATGAATATGGGAGCCCGCTTATTATTGTCGACTTTGGAACCGCAACCACCTATTGCTATATTAATGAGCGTAAACAGTACATGGGAGGCGCAATTGCCCCGGGAATTAGCATCTCAACAGAAGCGTTGTATTCCAAAGCAGCGAAGCTGCCGAGGATTGAAATTGTCAGGCCTGATGAAATTGTCGGAAAAAATACCGTTGCCGCAATGCAGGCAGGGATTTTTTACGGTTATGTTGGCCAAGTTGAGGGAATTGTTAAAAGAATGAAGCTTCAAAGCCGGCAAGATCCGCATGTTATTGCCACTGGCGGACTGGCTAACTTAATCGCGAAAGAATCTGAAATAATTAACATTATCGATCCGTTTTTGACTCTGAAGGGACTGCAATTAATTTATAAGCGAAATATGGGGAGTCTAAAAAATGGACCAGAAGTTCCCGGCTTGGAAATCGAAAGGGGTTAACATAGGAATGAATGATTATTTAGTTAAAGCACTCGCTTTCAATGGGCAAGTGCGTGCATATGCAGTAAAAAGTACAGACATGGTCAGCGAGGCCCAGCGCCGCCACCATATGTGGCCGATTGCATCCGCCGCTTTAGGCAGAACGATGACAGCAGCAACCATGATGGGCGCGATGCTAAAAGGCGAGGACAAACTGACGATAAAAATAGAAGGCGGAGGTCCGATCGGACTGGTGCTTGTAGATAGCAACGCGAAGGGCCATGCACGGGGTTATGTATCTAATCCGCATGTTCATTTTGACTTAAACGAAAACGGGAAGCTGGATGTCCGCAGAGCAGTCGGGACAGAAGGAACCCTTACCGTTGTCAAAGATCTCGGAATGCGCGAACATTTTTCGGGCCAGGTTCCGATCATTTCCGGAGAGTTGGGAGAAGATTTCACTTATTATTTAACAACATCAGAACAGGTACCGTCCTCTGTCGGAGTCGGTGTGTTGGTGAATCCGGATAATTCCGTTTTGGCCGCGGGCGGGTTCATTCTTCAGGTTATGCCTGGTGCTGAAGATGATACGATTACATTTTTAGAAAACAGGCTGAAAGAAATTCCGCCAGTTTCAAAACTGATTAAACAAGGCCTGTCGCCGGAACAGTTGTTGGAAGAGCTTTTTGGCAAGGATAATGTAAAATTCCTTGAGACGCTTCCTGTATCATTTCAATGTAACTGTTCCAAGGAACGATTCGCTGCTGCTATTATTAGCTTAGGAGCGTCTGAAATCAATGATATGATTGAAGAAGATGGCAAAGCGGAAGCACAATGCCATTTCTGCAACCAAAGCTATCATTTCACAAAAGAAGAGCTTGAGGAGCTTAAAGCAGAATCAAAATAAGCTTGAATGTTGGGGGAAGAACGTTGGGGAAAAAGCAGATGTGGTGGGTAATCGCCGGCTTGATTGGTTTTAATATTTTCACATTATTATTTTTCCTTGGGCGACCTTTATCTGGTGCCGATGATGAAGCCGTTGCAACGATTGGAAATGAATCAATAACAAGAGAAGATTGGCTGCAGGAAATCGAAGCAAGTCACGGGAAAGATATTTTGTCCGCGCTTGTTGATGAAAAAGTGGTTGAGCAGCTTGCGGGGAAATACAACATTGAGATTCCAAAGGAAGAAATCGACAGGGAATTGTTAATGATCAAAACAATATACCGTACCTATGATGGCCAAACAGCCGATGACAAGCAGTTAAGGCGGCAGGTAAAACATCAACTAGCACTCGAAGAACTTTTAACTAGGGACGTCGTGGTCAAGGAAGAGGACTTAAAAGCATTTTATGATCAAAACAGCGGCTCATTTAATATTCCTCCTTCGTATCACGTCTCACAGATTGTCGTGAAAACGAAAGAGGCTGCGAACGAGACGATCAAGGAGCTGGAACAAGGTTCAAGTTTTGCCGCATTGGCGATGGAGCGGTCAATCGATGAATTTTCCGCCAACAAAGGCGGGGATCTTGGGTTTGTTAGTGAAGCGGATGGCCGGCTCGACAGATCGATGATTGAACATGTTCAGAATCTGAAAGTTGCAACTTGGAGCAAACCGGTCAAATCGGCGGAAGGCTATTCTATCTTGTTTGTACACGAACAAATTCCTGGAAAGAAGTATTCTTATGATGAAGTAAAATCAGAAATAAGACGGCAGCTTGCTCTTGAGCAAATGGACATGCCGGCATCCGCGAAACCTTTCTGGGATGAGGCAGACGTAGATTGGTTTTACGGAGACACGGAAAATTAGCGGGACTTATGAAAGCCTATCTTTGAGGAAAGAAGGCTTTTAATCATGATTGCCGGAAATACGTTTTAAAAATTCGCAAAATAATTGACAGCCGCCATAAAGATTGGTAAATTTTAATAAAACCAATAAAAATACTCGGACTAAGGGGTGGAAGCAGTGGTACGTGTGGCAAATTCGATTGCTGATTTAGTCGGGCAAACCCCGATCGTAAAACTAAACCGTTTGGGTGAAGAAAACAGTGCAGAGGTCTATTTAAAGCTTGAGTATATGAATCCGGGCAGCAGTGTAAAAGACCGGATTGCCCTCGCTATGATTGAAGCCGCGGAAGAAAAAGGGGCCTTAAAGGCAGGCGACACGATTATTGAACCGACCAGCGGAAATACAGGGATCGGCCTGGCGATGATTGCGGCTGCTAAAGGTTACAAAACAGTAATTGTTATGCCGGAAACAATGAGCATGGAACGGAGAAACCTATTGCGTGCATATGGTGCGGAGTTGGTTCTGACTCCTGGTCCTGAAGGAATGGGTGGCGCAATTCGCCAAGCTGAAGAGCTTTCTAAAGAAAAAGGATATTTTATGCCACAGCAATTTAAAAATGAGGCGAATCCTGAAGTTCACAAAAGAACGACAGGAAAAGAAATTGTCGAGCAAATGGGCGACCAGCTTGATGCTTTTATATCAGGCATCGGCACAGGCGGCACGATTACAGGTGCAGGACAAGTGCTCCGTGAACAATATCCGGATGTGAAAATTTATGCTGTCGAGCCGACGGACTCACCGGTATTATCCGGAGGAAAGCCAGGCCCGCATAAGATCCAGGGAATTGGTGCAGGTTTTGTACCAGATATTCTCGACACAGAAATCTATGATCAAGTGATCCAAGTAACGAACGATCAAGCTTTTGAATATGCGCGCCGTGCTGCAAAAGAAGAAGGAATCCTCGGTGGAATTTCTTCAGGAGCGGCGATCTATGCAGCTCTTAAAGTAGCAAAAGAGCTTGGTGCAGGCAAAAAGGTCTTAGCGATTATCCCAAGCAACGGAGAACGCTATTTAAGCACCCCTTTGTACCAATTTGAAACCGAATAATTTTTGAAGGCAAAAGCATAGTGCTTTTGCCTTTTATAATATAAAATATTAGCCTAGCTGATTTTTACGAATGAAAGCTGTACCTTCTTCATGTATGATGGAAAAAGAGATGATTTTGGAGGAACGGCCAATGAAACAGCTTAAAATTTTTTCAAAAACTATTCCTTATACGATTGAACGGTTTTTTAACCAATACAGTTGTTTAACGAGGGAACTGAGCCATCACGTCCTCCTCGAGAGCGGACGCGGCGGGCGTTACAGCATCGCGGGTTTACTTCCGGAGACGATCTGTTACGGTAAAGGGAATGAGCTGTTAATCCAGACAGGAGCGGGAACGGAAACGCTTCAAGGAAATCCGCTTCATCTGTTAAGATCCTGGATGAGTCATTATATTATCGAGACTGCGCCTGGACTCCCTGACTTTCAGGGCGGGGCGATGGGCTTCCTAAATTACGATTATGCACGGCAAATTGAACGGCTTCCTGCTAATGCTGTTGATGACTTATTGATACCAGATATTTATTTTTTGATTTATAAAGAGTGGTTTGTCTTTGATCATGACAGGAATGAATTATTCCTGCTCAGTTTATATGAAGAAGGAGAATACCGGGAAGCGGAAAAGAGGGTAGAGTTCTGGGAACAGCAATGGTCTTCCGGTCCAGAGAGTATCAATAAGGCGAGCTGGTTAATAAAGACAGATAATTTAGCAATGTCATTATCGGAAGCGGATTTTATTGAGGCTGTCGAAAAGATTCAGCGCTATATTTCCCGGGGTGACGTGTTCCAGGTTAATCTGTCAGTTCGCCAGTCAAAACCTCTTCAAGTCTCGGCTCTCGATGTATATGCAAAGCTGAGGCTGCTGAATCCTTCCCCATATATGGGGTATTTCCACACGCCGGACTTTCAGCTTGTCAGTGCTTCCCCAGAGCTTCTTGTTAAAAAGCAAGGGTTGGAAGTGAGTACCCGTCCGATCGCCGGGACTCGCTCTCGAGGGAAAGATAAAGATGAGGACCGCGCACTTGCCGGCGAATTAATAGAGAATGAAAAGGAACGTGCCGAGCATGTGATGTTGGTGGATTTAGAAAGAAACGATCTGGGGAGAGTATGTGAATACGGTTCGGTTGAGGTGAACGAGTTTATGGTCATCGAAAAATACTCGCATGTTATGCATATCGTTTCTAACGTCCGCGGTAAGCTGGTTGATGGCAAAGATGGATTTGATTTGATTGATGCGGTTTTTCCGGGAGGGACAATCACTGGCGCGCCGAAGATTCGTACGATGGAAATTATTGAAGAGCTTGAACCTGTAAGCAGGGGACCGTATACCGGATCGATGGGATGGATCGGCTTTAATGGAGATCTGGAATTAAATATTATTATCCGGACGATGCTCGTCAAAGATGCAATCGCCCATGTTCAGGCCGGAGCTGGAATTGTCATCGATTCAAATCCAAAAAATGAGTATAAAGAAGCGTTAAAAAAAGCGTTTGCCCTCTGGAAAGCAAAAGAAATGGCAGAAGGTGTTGTGCATGATCTTAATGATTGATAACTATGATTCCTTTACATATAATCTGGTTCAGTACTTAGGAGAATTCGGAGAAAAACTTGTCGTTAAAAGAAATGATGAAATAACATTGGCGGAGATTGAAAAGCTGAAGCCAAAATTCCTGATGATTTCACCAGGACCATGCAGTCCGAATGAGGCGGGAATCAGCCAAGATGCGATCCGCCATTTTGCCGGAAAAATGCCGATTTTTGGCGTTTGTCTCGGGCATCAGTCGATTGCCCAGGTGTTTTACGGAGAAGTCGTTCAAGCAGAACGCCTGATGCACGGCAAAACTTCTGAAGTTTTTCATGATGGAAAAACGATCTATACCGGGATTCCCAACCCTTTTTCAGCAACGAGATACCATTCGCTTATCGTGAAAAAAGACACCCTTCCTGATTGCTTTGAAATCTCAGCCTGGACCGAAGCGGGAGAAATAATGGGAATCCGCCATAAAGAGCATCCAATTGAAGGTGTTCAGTTCCACCCTGAATCGATCATGACCAAGCATGGAAAAAAACTGCTGGAAAATTTTCTGGTTCATTATCAGGATGCCGGTTCAGTCCTCAGCGTCGGTACGGGAAGGTCACAGGGATGTTGATATATAAAAATGGCGATCTTATAAAAAAAGAAGATATCACGATTTCTCCTTTTGACCATGGCTTTTTATATGGAATCGGGCTGTTTGAGACAATCAGGGTTTACGAACGCCATCCCTTTTTGCTCGATGACCATCTTGAACGACTGAACCGCGGCCTCAAGGCCCTTAACATTAACGCACATTATTCGCGGCAGGAAATCAACGACGCTATACAAGTCGTTTTAAAGGTAAATGGTTTTGAAAATGCCAATATCCGCATAAATGTATCAGCTGGAACTGGAGAAATTGGGCTGCAAACAGATGCTTATCCGCAACCTAATCTTTTGATATTTGCAAGGCCGCTTCCTCCAGCGGGCCGCATCCTCGAAAAAAAAGCAGTGCTCTTAAAACTAGCTAGAAATACACCTGAAGGTGCGGAACGGCTAAAATCACACCATTTTTTAAATAATGTCCTCGCCAAACGCGAACTGGGTGATGATCAGGATGTCGAAGGAATATTTTTAACAGGCAAAGGGTATTTGGCCGAAGGAATTGTTTCGAACCTTTTTTGGTTTATCGGAGATACCCTGTTCACTCCATGTGTACAGACGGGGATATTAAATGGAATTACGCGGCAATATATTCTTCGGCTCGCGGATGTGCTTGGTTATAAAACCGAAGAAGGCTTTTTCACGCCAGGGGATGCGGAGAAAGCTGAAGAGATGTTTATTACGAATTCGATTCAGGAGCTCGTCCCCCTCTCATCTTTTAACGGACAACGATTAATTGGGAGCGACGGTCAGTTTGTTTCTCTTCTGCATCAAAAATACCGAAAAGGCTGCCAATCTTTATGGAGCAGGAAAGAGCTTGGATAGGAGGCATTTCAATGACGGGACAACATAAAATACAAGCTGGTCCTTACACACTTAACTATGAAAAGAAAACGGTCGTGATGGGCATTTTAAATACCACGCCGGACTCGTTCTCGGATGGCGGACGTTTTCATACGGTCAAAAACGCGGTGAAGCGTGCAGAAGAAATGGTTGCACATGGTGTGGATATCATCGATATCGGCGGTGAGTCGACAAGGCCCGGAGGCAATCCGGTCAGCCTGGAGGAAGAGCTTGATAGAGTGATTCCGGTTATTGAAGCCGTTTCAGCAGCGGTGAAGGTCCCGATTTCGATCGATACGTACAAAGCAGAAACAGCAAGGCGCGCCATAAACGCGGGCGCCCATATTATAAATGATATATGGGGCGCAAAGGCGGATAAGCATATGGCTTCTGTCGCTGCTGAATGTGATGTACCGATCATTTTAATGCACAATCGGGATAATCTTGATTACCGGTATTTCGTTCGCGATGTGACCAATGATTTGTATGAAAGTATTACGCTAGCAAAACAAGCGGGAGTGAAAGACGAAAAAATCATCCTTGATCCAGGCATCGGATTTGCGAAAGATTTTTCGCTTAACCTTGAAATGATGCGTAATTTGGATAAACTCGTTGGCTTGGGTTATCCTGTGTTGCTCGGAACATCAAGGAAATCGATGATTGGGCAGGTTCTCGATCTTCCTGTCACAGAACGAATGGAAGGAACTGCTGCAACCGTCTGTTACGGTATTCAGATGGGCTGTCAGATGATCCGTATCCACGATGTGATGGAAATGACCCGGGTGGCGAGAATGATGGACGCCCTGATCGGAAAAGGAGAGCATCATGGATAAAATTTTTGTTAACAAGATGGAGTTTTACGGTTATCACGGAGTTTTCCCTGAAGAAACAAAGCTCGGCCAGCGGTTTATCGTCGATCTTTCTGTCGAATTGAATTTAAAGAAAGCCGGAAAAAGTGACAGCCTTGATGATTCAATCAACTATGCAGAGCTGTATCAAGCTTGTCAAGAAGTCGTCGAAGGAAAACCATTTAAGCTGGTGGAAGCGGTCGCCGAAACGATTGCTGCACGTATTCTCGGACAATTTCAAGCCGTAACGCATTGCACTGTGAAGGTAATTAAGCCTGATCCCCCGATTCCGGGCCATTATCAATCGGTTGCTGTTGAAATCACAAGGGGAAGATAAAAAAATGGAAAACACTGCCTTTATCGGTTTAGGATCCAATATTGGAGATCGAGCCGAATATTTAAGAAAAGCGATTGTCCATTTAGAAAACCATAAAGAAATTCATGTGGTAAATATTTCGTCGATTTATGAGACAGACCCAGTTGGCTATTTGGAACAACAAAATTTTTTAAACTTAGTAATCCAAATATCGACAGGGTTGAACCCTGTTGAACTATTGGCTGTCTGTTTAAATATCGAACAAATCCTTGGCAGGAAAAGGGAAATATTATGGGGACCCCGGACAATAGATCTTGACATTCTCCTCTATAACCAAGAAAATATTGAAACAGAGAAACTAATCATTCCTCACCCTCGGATCCAAGAAAGAGCTTTTGTGCTCATACCTCTGCTTGAGGTTGGCCGCAGCAGTATGCCGCCGGTCGTGGACATCCAGATACTTGAATTTTGGTTGGAAGGATTATCTGACAAAGAAGGAGTTCGAATATGGAAGCAGAAAAATGGGGAAGACGTATTCGCGCTTTTCGAAAGCTAAAAGGGTTTACACAAGACGGTTTTGCTAAAGGCCTCGGTGTTTCAGTATCCATCCTCGGCGAAATAGAAAGAGGTAACCGAATGCCCACGGAGGAGTTTCTTCACCGTGCAGCCCATCTTTTAAATATAAACAGAGAAGAACTAACTCCACCTGAGGATCACGATAGAGAAGATCAATCTTAAAAAGGAGGTAAAAAAATGCTTAAAATCGGTGATATCACCATGAAAAACCCTGTAGTTCTTGCCCCGATGGCCGGTGTATGCAATTCAGCATTCAGGCTGACGGTCAAGGAATTCGGAGCAGGGCTTGTCTGCGCTGAAATGGTCAGCGATAAAGGGATCGTATTCCAAAATGAAAAAACAATGGACATGCTTTATATTGATGAGCGTGAAAAGCCATTAAGCCTGCAGATATTTGGTGGTGAAAAAGAAACTTTAGTCCAGGCTGCCAAGTATGTCGATCGAAATAGCAATGCGGATATTATTGATATAAACATGGGTTGTCCAGTCCCGAAAATTACAAAATGTGATGCGGGAGCTAAATGGCTGCTTGACCCAAATAAAATTTATGAAATGGTTTCTGCCGTTGTCGATGCGGTCGAAAAGCCGGTAACGGTAAAAATGCGCATCGGTTGGGATGAAGATCATATTTATGCAGTCAAAAACGCTCAAGCAGTCGAAAGGGCCGGCGGAAAAGCGGTTGCCGTTCATGGACGGACTCGTGTACAAATGTATGAAGGTACTGCAAATTGGGATATAATCCGGGAAGTAAAGCAATCAGTCAACATTCCGGTTATCGGAAATGGTGATGTACAAACCCCTCAAGATGCAAAACGGATGCTTGATGAAACCGGAGTAGACGGTGTTATGATCGGCAGGGCTGCACTCGGTAATCCGTGGATGATTTATCGCACCGTTAACTATCTGGAAACAGGGGAATTAATGGACGAACCGCCTGTTCGGGAAAAAATCGATGTATGTATTCTTCATCTGGACCGCTTGATTGCTTTGAAAAATGAAGACATTGCCGTCCGTGAAATGAGAAAGCATGCAGCCTGGTACTTAAAAGGAATCCGTGGCAATGCCAGAGTCCGCAACGCGATTAATGAATGCAACACACGAGATGAACTTGCTGCACTCTTAAACAATTTAGTAGTTGAGATTGAAAGCAAGCAGGAGATTCACTCTCAGGTTGGTTAAGTTTGACACTGAGACGTTCTTTTTCTATAATACCTGTATTGCAAAAAGAAACTGCCAGTGCCTATACTGGCAGTTTTATTCTATTTATTTGCTTTTTGATGTCTGTTTTTATAAGTTTGTGTAAAATAATATAGTATCTATTGAAATCGGTGTATATACTGAGCTGTATATAAAGTGACTTTTAATATGGAGTGGATGAGCGTGAGTGAAGAGTTAAATGACCAATTGCGTGTGAGAAGAGAAAAAATGAATAGTCTCCGTGAAAAAGGATTTGATCCTTTCGGAAAAAGATTTGAGCGTTCCCATAATGCCCGGGATTTAGTTGATCGATATGACGAGCTTGAAAAAGATGAATTAGAAGCCAAAGACATTTCCGTTACGATCGCCGGCCGGGTCATGACGAAACGAGGAAAAGGAAAGGCGGGTTTTGCCCATCTGCAGGACTTAACAGGGCAAATCCAAATTTATGTCAGACTAGATGCAGTAGGAGAGGAGCAATACGAGCTCTTCGACACAACTGATCTTGGTGACATTGTCGGCATTACCGGAACGTTATTCAAAACAAAGGTAGGAGAATTATCAGTTAAAGCGGAGAGCTTTGAATTACTGACAAAATCACTTCGGCCATTGCCAGATAAATTCCATGGTTTAAAGGATGTTGAACAAAGGTACCGCCAGCGCTACCTGGATTTAATTATGAGCCAGGAGAGCAAGACGACATTTATTGCACGCAGCCGCATTATTCAGTCGATGCGCCGCTATTTGGATGACCACGGCTACTTGGAAGTAGAAACACCGATGATGCACAGTATTGCGGGCGGAGCTTCCGCACGGCCGTTTATAACCCATCATAATGCGCTCGATATGCCATTGTTTATGCGAATCGCGATTGAGCTTCATTTAAAACGTCTTATCGTCGGTGGTATGGAAAAAGTATATGAAATCGGCCGCGTTTTCCGAAATGAAGGAGTTTCAACCCGGCATAATCCTGAATTCACAATGATTGAGCTCTATGAAGCCTATGCTGATTATCGCGATATTATGAGCTTGACAGAAAACTTGATCGCGCACATTGCCAAAGAAGTTACCGGCTCAACAACCGTCCAATATGGCGACTATGAAGTGGATTTAAAGCCTGAATGGACCCGTCTGCACATGGTTGATGCGATTAAAGAATTTACCGGAGCAGATTTTTGGAAACAGATGAGTATTGAAGAAGCAAGGCAGCTTGCGAAAGAACATAATGTGGAAATCAATGAAAATATGCAATATGGCCATATCGTCAATGAGTTTTTTGAACAAAAAGTAGAAGAAAAGCTTATTCAACCTACTTTTATATATGGGCATCCAGTGGAGATTTCTCCGCTGGCTAAAAAGAATGATCAAGACCCACGCTTTACAGATCGCTTCGAATTATTTATTGTCGCTCGCGAACATGCGAATGCTTTTACAGAGCTAAACGATCCAATCGACCAGCGCGAACGCTTCGAAGCGCAGCTTAAAGAACGTGAGCAGGGTAATGATGAAGCCCATATGATGGATGAAGACTTTGTTGAAGCTTTGGAGTACGGCATGCCTCCCACCGGCGGCTTGGGAATTGGAATCGACCGTCTTGTCATGCTGTTAACGAACTCACCTTCGATAAGGGATGTTCTGTTGTTCCCGTTAATGAGACACAAATAAACAGATGGTAAAGCTAAAGGGGCTGTCCCAAAAGTGGTATTTCAGCCGAAGTCTTAAAAAAATAAAACCCAAGAATGCTGTTAAATCAACATTCTTGGGTGTTTAATTTGAGTGCATTTTACTCTAAAATGGACTTTTTAGACAGCCCCTTTTATTTTAAAGACGAATAGCAATGAAGATAAAAATTCGCGGGAAAATTTCTCTTGTGCTATTTCGATTAAAATGTATTGCCACCTCGGAATAAAGGTGTTATATTATTATCTGTTGCCTGTGAGACGGAAAGCAACGAAGCAAGAAACAACAAAAAAATTATTGACTTTCGAATTGAAACCTGATAGTATTAAAAAGTCGCCTTGAGCGACAAACGAGTTATTTATTGCTCTTTGAAAACTGAACAAGCAAGCAAAAACGTCAACGTTAAGTTTATTTTTATT